>JBKPQV010000041.1:0-4605 GCA_046734235.1 Acidobacteriota bacterium | reverse complement strand
CTCTCTACGGAACATTTCACTTTCTGCGCCTAATGCAAACACTACAACCCATCTCGAATCTCAATGTGAGTGAAAGGCCGCGCCTGCGCCTGCGCGTGCTTGATCATTGGGACAACCTTGATGGAAGCATTGAGCGCGGATATGCAGGGCGCTCTCTGTGGGACTGGAGCACCCTGCCTGACACAATTTCCCCAAGACTACGCGACTATGCGCGAGCAAATGCTTCAATGGGAATCAATGGGTCTGTTTTGAATAATGTCAATGCAAACGCACTGATTCTTACGCCTGAATATCTGAAGAAGGTTGCCGCGATAGCCAATGTTTTTCGTCCTTACGGTCTTAAGGTCTACCTGTCAGCCCGCTTCTCTGCCCCGATGGACATCGGTGGATTGAAAACTGCCGATCCACTAGATAACGAAGTTGCAGAATGGTGGAAAAAGAAAGCTGACGAGATCTACAGCCTGATTCCCGACTTCGGAGGCTTTGTAGTTAAAGCAAACAGTGAAGGCCAACCTGGACCACGCACATATAACCGCACACACGCCGACGGTGCAAACATGCTTGCTGCTGCACTAGCACCTCATAAAGGTGTAGTGATGTGGCGCGCTTTTGTTTATGACATGAAACCGGGATATGACCGCGCGGGTGCCGCTTACGAAAACCTCCAACCTTTTGACGGAAAGTTTGCTTCCAACGTCCTGCTTCAGGTGAAAAATGGACCGATTGATTTTCAGCCACGCGAACCTTTCCACCCGCTGTTCGGCGCGATGCCGAAAACGCAGTTGATGCCCGAGCTTCAGATCACTCAAGAATATCTTGGCTTTTCAAATCACCTTGTCTTCCTTGCTTCAATGTGGCATGAATTTCTTTCCGCCGATACCTTCGCGAAAGGACGAGGCTCTACTGTCACAAAAGTTGTTGATGGCAGTCTCGACAGTCAACGTCTGACCGGAATGGCTGGAGTTGCAAACACCGGCACAGTTCAAAATTGGACTGGTCATCAATTTCTTCAGGCAAACTGGTTTGCATTCGGCAGGCTTGCGTGGAATCCGGATCTAGCGCCGAGGGAAATTGCGCAGGATTGGCTGCGAATGACTTTCACTCGCGATCCCGCTACGCTGGAAGTACTGACGAAAATAATGACTGAGTCGCACGAGGCGCTGGTCGATTACATGACGCCACTTGGACTCCATCACATCATGTGGGGCAATCACCATTACGGACCAGCCCCCTGGTGGGACTCGTTTCCCCGCGACGACTGGAATCCTGTTTATTACCATCGCGCAGACGACAAAGGCATCGGTTTTGATCGGACGAAAAGTGGAAGCAACAGTGTCGCGCAATATCATCCGGCCGTGAGTAAGGTCCTGGCAAATCTTGACACTTGTCCCGAAAAGTTTTTGCTCTGGTTCCATCACGTACCATGGGATCATCGAATGCGCTCAGGTAAGACTCTCTGGGACGAGATGGCGCTTCATTATCAGCGGGGCGTAGAGTGGGTACGACTCACTCGAAGGAAGTGGGACGCAGTTGCAAAAGAAATCGATCCGGAAAGGCATGCGGAAGTTGCGCGAAAACTGGAAATCCAGGAGCGCGACGCAGTTTGGTGGCGAGATGCGTGCTTGCTTTACTTTCAGGGGTTCTCGAAGCGACCGTTACCGGAAGGAGTAGAGAAACCTGCACATACACTGGCCGATTACAAAGCTAAGAGTCTTTCATGGTGAAAAGGATCGTTTTTCACTTGTGATTTGACATTTTTCGGCTGTCATTTGAATTTTTTATCGTGGCTTGGTGTTTCGATAGCGTTGTTAAAGTGGCTGGCTTCAACTTTAAGTTATGCTAATTCGAAGACTGAGTGAAAGCCTGGAATGAAAAATTTCACCACCAAAACACCAAGGCGCAAAGACACAAACAACCCCGAAAAAGTTTGTGTCTTTGTGTCTTTGAGCCTTTGTGGTTAAGGTCTCTTTCTGGCCGAGGTTGGCTAACAAATGCGCATCGTTGACATTCGACCCACGACAGTAACAGTTCCACTCGAAGCCCCATTGCGGCACGCAAACGGCTGCCATTGGGGTCGCTTCGTGCGAACCATTGTTGAGGTCGAGACTGACGAGGGGCTAATCGGATTGGGAGAAATGGGCGGCGGTGGTGAATCGGCTGAAGCGGCGATTCGCGCAATGAAGAATTACCTTATAGGTCACGATCCCGCGCGCCTTGAAGAGATGCGCTTTCTGATCGCTAACCCGACCGCGTCGCTCTACAACAACCGCACACAAATCCTGGCAGCTCTAGAATTCGCATGCCTCGATCTCATCGGGCAAAAATGGGGCGCTCCTGTCTCCGAAATTCTCGGCGGGCGTTTACGCGACGAGATTCCATTTGCCTCATATCTATTTTTTCGTTACGCAAATCCTAAAGAGGGCGTCGAGGAGATTCGAACACCCGATCAGCTGGTAAGCCATGCCCGACAATTGAAAGAGCGTTACGGCTTCACGTCACACAAAATGAAAGGCGGAGTTTTCCCCCCAGAATATGAGCTGAAATGTTATCGAGCGATCGCCAGGGAGTTCCGTAACGACCAGTTTCGCTTTGATCCAAATGCCGTTTGGTCAACTGAGACAGCTATCTGGTTTGGCCAACAAATAGAAGATCTTCGAAACGACTATCTTGAAGACCCGGTGTACGGTTTGAACGGCATGAGGCGCGTTCGGGAAAAGGTGCGAATGCCGCTCGCCACTAACACCGTAGTCGTCAACTTTGAGCAACTTGCCGAAAATGTCTTCGATACCGCCGTAGACGTCATCTTGCTGGATACGACGTTCTGGGGAGGTATCAGACAGTGCATTAAAGCAGCGAATGTATGTGAGACGTTTCAGCTCGGCGTCGCCATGCATTCATCAGGTGAGCTGGGAATTCAATTAGCAACGATGCTGCATCTTGCGGCCGTTATTCCAAATCTCTCTTTCGCAGGCGATGCTCACTATCATCATCTTACCGATGATGTAATTGAGGGCGGCAAGTTTGAATACCAAAACGGAAAGCTCAAGGTCCCGACCGGACCAGGGCTCGGTGTCAAACTCGATTACGACAAGCTGAGTGCCTACAAAGAGCTATATCGCCGTTTGGGATCATACCCATATGACCAGGATCCATTGAGGCCTCGTTGGGTACCTATTATCCCAAATGATCGCTGGGCGGATCCGCAGGATGCGCGGACGCCAAATATTATCTTTTAAAGCGCGGAGAAAGGGACGGGAGCGATGATCAGTCTGGTGGACAATGCCGTGCAGGCTGAATTACTAACCGATAAGGAGAAACTCCGTAACCAGGTGGAGCTGGCGATCAACAACGCGCCAGCGATCGACATTCACACTCACGTTCACCCACCAGAGTTCAAAGGGTTATACTTATCAGGAATCGACGAGCTGCTCACTTATCATTATTTGATTGCCGAAACATTTCGCTCGACAGATCTGACTCACGCTTGCTTCTGGCGCATGTCGAAAACCGAGCGGGCTGACTTCATCTGGAAAACGCTTTTTGTCGACAACAGTCCCCTATCGGAAGCGACTCGAGGAATTATCACAATATTGAGCGCCTTTAAATTGGACACTCGCGCCCCCAATCTCGACGAAGCGCGAGCATTCTTCAATGCTCAGAACCAACGACAACATCTTGAGCGGGTTCTGGAAATGGCCTGCGTCAGCGACGTCGTAATGACAAACGATCCGTTTAGCGAACATGAAACTGAGGCGTGGGCCGCCGGGATAACTCCAGCTGGACGCTTTCACGCGTCTTTGCGGCTCGATACTTTACTTAACGAATGGCCAGTAGCAGTGAAAACGCTTGCGAACCAGGACTTCAAGGTTAATGACCAACTCGATTCTTCCACACTCGTTGAAGTGCGCAGGTTTCTTGATAAGTGGATCTTGAAGATGCGCCCGGTTTACATGGCCGTCTCGCTGCCCGCGGAATTTCGATATCCTAATGACGACGAACGCACCAGGCTATTGCGCGAGGTTGTGTTGCCAACCGCGAAAGAGCACGGACTCTCACTGGCCTTGATGATTGGCGTAAAGCGTGGCGTTAATCCGGCGCTCAGGTCGGCTGGTGATGGAATGGGTAAGGCCGACATTACCGCTCTGGAACAAATTTGTGCGGAATTCTCAGACATCAAGTTTCTTGCCACCATGCTTTCCCGTGAGAACCAGCATGAACTGTGTGTTCTTGCGCGAAAATTCAATAACCTTATGCCTTTTGGTTGCTGGTGGTTTTTGAATAACCCGTCGATAGTGTCAGAGATCACCGCTGAGAGACTTGAACTTCTTGGTCCAAGTTTTGTGCCGCAGCACTCGGATGCGCGAGTTCTCGAGCAGCTAATTTACAAGTGGCAGCATTCGCGCACCGTGATTTCACAGACGCTCTATGAAATGTACGCAAGACTATTGGATAGCGGCCGGCCAGTAACGCCCAAAGAAATACAGCGCGATGTCGCCCGCTTGTTTTCCGGTAATTTCCGCACGTGGGTTGGCGATTTGCTTTAACTCTGTGTCTCTGACTCTGACAGCCATCACGGAGCTCGGTTGGATGAAGTCGGTACCACCT
>JBKPQV010000040.1:0-13422 GCA_046734235.1 Acidobacteriota bacterium | reverse complement strand
CGGTATCTGAAGTTCAAGGGCTTCAATGTCACGCACGTGATGAATATCACCGACGTGGAAGACCGGATCATCACAATGTCGCAGCAAGCCGGCTTATCGATCGATGAATACACGGCGAAATACATTGAAGCGCTCTGGGAAGACTTCGACGCCCTCGGATGCGAGCGTCCGGATATTGTCCCACGCGCAACTCGTCATATCCCTGAAATGGTGGCGATCATTGAGAAGCTGCTCGCGAATGATCACGCGTACAAGTCCGACGGTTCGATTTATTACCGAATTGCTTCCTTTCCCGAGTATGGAAAACTTTCGAAGATCAACTTCGAGGGAAATATTGCGGGTGGCAGTGAACGCGTCGATACAGACAAGTATGAGAAAGAAGACGCTCGCGACTTTGCGCTATGGAAGGAACCTGAATCGGATACCGAGCCAGCGTGGGACGCATCCTTCGGACGTGGTAGACCTGGTTGGCACATCGAGTGCTCGGCGATGTCGATGAAATATCTAGGCGAAACATTTGACATCCACGCGGGCGGCATCGACTTGGTATTTCCGCACCACGAAAACGAAATTGCTCAGAGCGAAGGCGCGACTGGAAAACAGTTTGTGCGCTACTGGATCCACTTCGAACATCTCAAAGTGGAAGGCGAAACGATGTCTAAATCAAAGGGCAACTACTACACCTTCCGCGATGTCACCGCAAAAGGCTACTCCCCTGCCGCGATTCGGTATTTCCTGTTGAGTGTCCCACACAACAAGCAATTGAACTTTACTTTTGATGCGCTGGCCGGGGCTGAGAAGACGGTCGGAAGCTTGCGAGACTTTCGCGCCCGACTTAGTGAAGCCAAAGCTGAACCCGGCAACAATGAGAAGCTGTCAGAAGCAGCCGCACGTGCTCTCAAAGAGTTTGAAGAGGGCATGGACGACGACTTCAATACCTCAATTGCACTGGCCGCAATTCACAATCTCTCCCGTGAAGTAAACACCGCACTGGCCCGCAAACAGGTAAAAGCGGAAAACAAGCGGGAACTACTCGACCTGCTCACTCGTTTTGATACTGTGTTGAATGTTCTCGGCGACGAGCGGAGGGAAATGCTAGACAGTGAAGTTCAGTCGCTGATCGACGAACGACAGGAAGCTCGCCGACGTCGCGATTTTGGGCGTGCCGATGAAATCCGAATAGAACTTGCAAATCGCGGCATTATTCTGGAGGACACCAAGGACGGTGTCCGCTGGAAACGCAAGTGATCTCCGCGGATTTCGCTTGGGACTTTAACTAATTCTGACCCGAGTCTTCACAATGTCCTTTTAGCGCGCTTGCTGATTCTGCTCAGGCTTATGCGGCTTCGACACTGGCTCGCTATCATCCTTATTGCTTGGTTCCTTCTATCGTCCTGCGCAAGCAACAAGCCTACAGCTAACAATCCCGCTTCGCATCCTCAACCACAAAACCCGTTCGACGCTTACCTGGCCAGCGACATACCAATCGCTGACGGTTTCGACTTCGCCGTCGGCGATCAAAATGGAAAAGGTTCCTACGTAGATCCTTCGACTGGAAAAAAGTACGACGGTTGGTACATCGCCACAAATTTCAACGAAGACTACAGTCTCGGCACTCATACTGGTGAAGATTGGAATGGTAGCGGTGGTGGTAATACGGATCTCGGACAAGACGTTCACGCCGTAGCAAATGGTCGAGTAACTCTCGCGCAAAACTGTGGTCGGCTGTGGGGAAACGTCTTAATGATTGAACACCGGTTCTATGAAAACGATGCGGCGCGAAAAATCATCTCCGTTTATGCTCACCTGAAGGAGTTCAAAGCACGCGCTGGAGATAAAGTAAAACGCAGGCAGGTGGTGGCGACGATCGGACAGGATCCGGACAAGACCTTTCTGGCCCATCTTCATCTTGAACTGCGTTGGGATGAAGGTCTAGGGCCAACCTACTGGCCGTCATCCAATGGAAAGGATCATGCCTGGATTGCAGAACACTACACAGCCCCTTCCGAATTTATAGGTAGGCACCGAACTCTTCAGGTACCTCAGAAGGAACCAACGCTTTTGCTCGTCGATCAAGAATCGTACAAAGCAAGGTTCTATGAAGCTGGTGTGCTGCGCAGTGAATACGACGTTAGCTTTGGCCAGGCAAAAGGAGTTAAGGAAATCGAAGGCGACAACAAAACCCCCAAAGGAATGTACTTCGTCGTCCAAAAGCATCGCGGCGAGTTCGACGGCCCATATAGCGCGTATTATGGTGGCCACTGGATCAAGATAAACTATCCCAACAGGTTCGACGCTGATCGCGGCGTAGCACGAGGTTACATCTCGGCTCAGCAACGCCAGGAAATCATAGGGGCCTGGGAAAAGCGCCAACTAACTCCGCAAAATACAAAACTTGGAGGTGGTATCGGTTTCCATGGGTGGAACAAGGAATGGCAGAACGATGGTCCAAGACACTTATCCTGGGGTTGTGTAGTCGTGCACCTAAAAGATATCAGTAAGCTGTTTGATCAGGTGCCTGTCGGCACGATGGTGGTAATTTTTTAAAACCAGGAGGCACGCTTTGAAAGATATTCAACTAGAAACTGAACGCCTGCTGCTCCGTATGTGGCGCGAAGAAACAGATTTTGAGCAGTACGCCGAAATCTGTTCCGATGAGGAAGTCATGCGTTACATCGGCGGGAAAGCATTTAGCCGGCTTGAAGCCTGGCGTCACATGGCATTCATGGTTGGTCACTGGGAAATGCGCGGCTACGGCCATTTTGCAGTTGAAGAAAAAGCGACAAGACGTTTACTCGGACGCATTGGTTTTTTGAATCCCGTCGGTTGGCCCTCGTTCGAAATTGGCTGGACTTTGGGACGTCAATATTGGGGAAAAGGCTTCGCTATCGAGGGAGCTCGACGTGCATTAGATTACGCCTTCAACGAACTAGATCAACCGCATGTCATTAGCTTGATACATCCCGAGAACAAAGGCTCGATTAAGGTGGCTGAGCGTTTGGGCGAAAAAGTTGAAGGCCGTACGGAAATATTGGGAATAGATGTCCTGATCTACGGTATGGACAAGCCAGCGTAATAGTGTCGACGCAAACCAACCGGGAAAAGTTAATCGGTATTCTGCAACTCGCTTATTCTGGCGAACGCGCCGCAGGTTACGCTTATAGAGGTCACTGGCGATCTGTAAACGATTTAGCCGAACGCGCCCGAATCAAAGCAATCGAAGATGAAGAGTGGCATCATCGCAAACTCGTAGGCGAAATGTTGACGAGTCTTGATGCTGGTCCAAACAAGTACCGGGAAATTAGCGCCAGGATTATTGGCCAGGCCTTAGCAGTGCTCTGTCGCTTAAGTATTTGGTTTGTGCCAATGTACGGAGCTGGCAAACTAGAAAGTCAAAACATAGTCGAGTATGAGACCGCTGCTCGGTATGCACGCGACTGTGGACGTGATGATTTAATTGATTGTTTGTTGACCATGGCGGAGGTCGAGTGGGAGCACGAGCGATATTTTCGTGAGAAGGCATTGAAATCGCGTTGGATTAAGCTTTTGAAAGTCTGGCCTCAACCACCGGCGAAAGAAACGATTCGCGCTCGATACCTCGAATGAAGAGAGGAAACGATCCACAGATTACGCCGATTGGATTGAGCTCGGCGACTGGTGAAAAACTCGGGTTAGAGTCAATGCTTTGTTCGTGAAATTTCGTGTGATTTCGTGGATCGTCCCTTATGATGCTGCCAAGACGATCCACGAAATCAAATGAACGTACACTAATAAGGATTCCATGAGATTCATTCTTGTCTTAAGTGTCTTACTAATTTCATCGCTCCAAGCCTTAGCCCAACAACCAAATAGCGCGCAACTTGCCGCCGAGGTAAAAAAAGAATTTCTTCATGCCTGGAATGGTTACAAGAAATACGCCTGGGGTCACGATGATCTAAAACCGCTCTCGAAGACTTACCACGACTGGTACCCGGAACCGTTAATGATGACGGCCGTCGACTCACTCGACACGATGATGTTGATGGGATTGAAGGACGAATACGCAATTACGCACAGGTACATTGTCGAGAAACTTTCTTTCGATAAGGACATTTCTGTCCAGAACTTCGAAGTCACTATTCGCTTACTAGGTGCGTTAATAACTAATTATCAACTCACCGGCGATCCTAGACTGTTACACCTCGCAGAGGACCTTGGCACTCGACTACTTCCGGCTTTTGATTCGCCAACTGGGATGCCATATCGCTACGTGAACCTACGTACAAAAGCCGTCCGCGACAAGGTCAGTAACCCGGCGGAAACAGGAACGTTGTTACTCGAGTTTGGCACATTGAGTAAGCTCACCGGTAAACCAATCTTTTACGACAAAGCTAAGCGAGCCCTAGTTGAAACTTACAAACGGCGCTCGTCAATCGGCCTGGTCGGTGAATGGATCAATGTCGAGACCGGCGAATGGACCAAGACAGATAGTCACATCAGTGGCGCAATCGACAGCTACTACGAATATCTCCTGAAAAGTGCGATCTTGTTCCGGGATCCGGACTGCAAGAAGATGTGGGATGACAGCATTGGTCCAATTAATAAGTACCTGAGTCAAGAGATGAAGCGGAAGGTGGCAATGGCAGGCCGAGAGTATCAAGTAGATGAACTCTGGTATGGACACGCTGACATGAATACCGGAAAGCGCACCGCCACTACCTACGGCGCGCTTGATGCGTTCTTTCCGGCAGTGCTGGCGCTGTCTGGCGATCTCGATCGAGCGAAGCGTCTACAGGATTCGACATTCGAAATGTGGCAGGAAGAAGGAATTGAGCCGGAGGAGTATGACTATCTTGCGAAGAAGATAACTTCGCCCGGTTATCATTTGCGGCCTGAGATTGTCGAGTCTACTTACTACCTGTATCGCTATACACGTGATCCGAAGTATTTGAAGATGGGAGAACGAATGTGGCAGCAATTCGTTCACTACTGCCGAACGGACGAAGGCTATGCGGCTCTCAAAAGCGTAGTGACAAAGGAAAAGTCTGACACTATGCAGAGTTTTCTTTTCGCAGAAACATTCAAATACTTTTATCTACTGTTTGCGCCAGAAAAAACCCTAGACTTCAAAAACGTCGTCTTTAATACCGAAGCGCACTTTATTAAGCGAACCTGGAAATAACACCGAGAAACCGCTTCAGTCCTTGCCTTTAGTAACCCATTAGAATAGAAAGGCGCGCTGGTCCTGGGAGCGCAGTCGTCCTCGCCTGCCCGCTTGACGATCACGAATTTAATCGAAGTAAGATCAGTCCATCCTTTCATTTTTAGAGTTGCTACAGGGTAAAAGGGTGGTAGATTCCGCACGATTTAACTACCTCACGCGAAAAGTCGAATACCTCACTATGAAACTCTCAGACTACCCTTCGAAAGTTCTTCGGGATGCTGGCTGGCATACGCGCGGTTACTTACCCCACTACGATGGTCATGCACTTCCACAATCAATCACACTTCATCTTGCTGATGCCGTTCCGTTAAAGGTAATCGAGCGCTGGCAAAGACAACTCCGGCTCCTTACCGATCAGCACAAGCTGGTAATAATGCGTCAGCGCATAGACAAATATTTAGATCAAGGCTACGGCGAGTGTTACTTGAAAGATCTCGAAATTGCGAAGATGGTTCAGGACTCGTTATTGAAGCATGACGGCGAGCGTTACAAGCTTTTCGCGTGGTGCGTGATGCCTAACCACGAGCATTCGTTGATGAAACGTTTTGAAGACACAACCATTGAAGACATTATGAAAGCTCATAAGTCTTTCACCGCACACGAGGCGAACGAATTAATCAACCGTACCGGCTCATTCTGGATGGAAGAATATTACGACCGATGGATACGTAATGTGGAGCATTACAACAATGCCCGACGCTATATCGAGAACAACCCTGTCAAAGCCCGGCTTTGTGCTGAACCAAGTGACTGGCCATTCAGTAGTGCCTGGTTCCGAAAACGTGGAGGGAAACCAGGTGCCTGGATTGCAAAAGAAAAATAGCTTTTAGTGGTGCTGGTCCTGGGAGCCAATCGTCCTCGCCTACCCGCAGGCAAGACCGAATTTCAACCGTAGGAACGTGGTCGTCAAGCGGGCAGGCGAGGAGGACTGCGCTCCCAGGACCAGCGCCCCTTTTTATTCTAATGGGTTACTAAAGACAAGACTGTTTACAGATTCGCGGCCGGATCTCGGCCCACACGAAATCCGCAATCCAAAATTCCAAATCCGAAATTAATTTACCTTTGATATCTTAGATAAGCGATCTGAGATCGACTTGTACTCCACACCCAAGTTTTCGAACAGAAACGCATAAATGTCTCGTGTCTGTTCAATTGACTTCGTAGTACTGCTGGCTCCGTGTGCTGAATTCGTGTCGATGCGAATCAGGATCGGAGCGTCGCCACCTTGTCCTGCTTGTAACGCGGCTGCATATTTGAAATTGTGTGCAGGCACTACCCGGTCATCATGATCGGCCGTGGTAATTAATGTGGCCGGATATTTAGCTCCCGGCTTCACATTATGAATCGGCGAATAAGCGTACAGCGCCTTAAATTCAGCTTCGCTTAACTCCGCCGAACCGTAGTCGGCAACCCAGTTCCAACCAATCGTGAACTTTTGAAACCGGAGCATATCCATCACTCCTGCTTGTTCAACTACCGCATGGAACAAGTCGGGCCGCTGATTCGAAACTGCTCCCACCAGCAATCCACCATTTGAACCACCTTGAATCGCAAGCTTCTGTGACGAAGTGTATTTATTGGCAATCAGATATTCAGCAGCAGCAATGAAATCATCAAACACATTCTGCTTCTTGAGCTTCGTTCCCGCCTCGTGCCATTTCTCGCCATATTCACCACCACCACGCATGTTGCACGACACATAAATGACGCCCTGTTCGAGCAGTGCCAGGCGCAAGGAGCTGAATGACGGGCTCGTCACTACATTAAACCCACCGTAGCCATAGAGGAGTGTTGGATTATTTCCATCGAGCTTGATGCCCTTCTTGTAAACCAGGAACATCGGAACTCGAGTGCCATCTTTACTGTTAAAGAAGACTTGTTTTGTCTTGTAATCTTCAGGTCTAAAACCAGCGATGGCGATCTGGTTGAAGACCGTCGACTTCTTGCTGGCAATGTCGTACTTGTAAATCGTCGAAGGATAAAGAAACGAGGCGAAACCGTAGAAGACATACTTATCATCGCTCAACCCACTGAAACTGTTTTGAGTAGTAGTGCCGATACCGGGAAGTTTGATTTCGTTTTCTAGTTGGCCATCAAGACTGAAGACATAAGCGCGAGCCGACACGTCTTTGAGCCATGAAGCAAACAACTTCCCGCCCGCAGTCCCGACGTTCTGTAGTGGTTCTGGTCGTTCAGGAAGGACGTTCTTCCAATTGGACTCGCCCGGGTTTTTGGGGTCGACTAAAACAACTCGACCATTCGGAGCGTTCCTATCGGTCTCCATTAAGAATTTATCACCAACATTATCGACAATGCTGTAGCTGTCATCACCAATATCCGCGACGATTGGCGAAAACTTTGTCTCCCCTTTGCTCAGGTCTTTATACGAAAGAGCGTTGCCTTTCTTACCTTTACCTCTTTCTGAGATGTTGAGAATTGCGAAGCGCTCATCCTCGGTGACTCTTACACTCTGAAAGCGCTGTGGGTTCTGTTTGTCGTCATAAACTAAGACATCTTCTGATTGAGGGGTTCCAACTTTGTGAAAGTAAACTGCCTGAAACTCATTTTTGGTCGTGAGTTCCCTTCCTTTTTCCGGCTGCGGATAGCGGCTGTAATAGAAGCCATCGCCCTGCCACGAGACACCGGAATTCTTGAGCCACTTGAGTTCGTCACTAAGATTCTTTCGCGTGGCTACTTCCATCAAATGTATGTCTGCCCAATCGGACCCACCTTGTGAGATTCCGTAAGCCAGGTACTTCCCATCTTTTGAAAGCGAAAAAGTTCTCAATACTGAAGTGCCATCAGACGAGAACTTGTTTGGGTCAAGAAACAGTTCCGGTGTGCCGTTAACCCCCTGCTGAATGTAGTAAACATTCTGGTTTTGCAGTCCATCATTCTTTGTGAAGAAGTAAGTGTTACCGCGGCGGAAGGGTGCCGTCACTTTTGGATAGTTATAGAGTTCGGTCAAACGAGCTTTAAGCTTTTCGCGATACGGAATCCTGTCGAGATAAGAAAAGGTAAGAGCGTTTTGCGCATCTACCCATGCTTTTGTATCTTCGGAATTTTCGTCTTCAAGCCAGCGATATGGGTCCGGCACCTTTGTGCCGAAATAATCGTCAACCTGGTCAACCTTCTTGGTTGTTGGATAAACAAATTTCGCGTCTTTCTTATCGGGGTTCGTCGCGTTTGAACGGTTGATAATTGGAGCAATTGCGAGAATAGACAAAACCGCAGCCGCCATTGCAAACACAATCAGGCTCCGCCACACATTCGATCTCTTATTCATCTTTGTTATCTCCGGAAGGAAGGATTCCGCTTTGGGGGCTACTCTAATTCAATAATGGATAAAGTTCAAAAGAATGGAATGGTTCGTCTGGGCAAAGGGCTAAGATCATCGGTCATTTTCCATTTGACATTTATCATTTGCCATTTTTCAGACGCTCCGCGCACCGATGTGTCCGATATGCTTCAGCTTGTCGGTCTTTCCGAAGATGAGCTACTGATTCCCACGCATAATTTGGTTTCACAGGTACTCGGGTAGAAATCCGTGGTTAGTCTTGCCAAGGACCGACAAGCTAAGGCATATCGGACACACCGGTGCGCGGAGCGTCTGAAAAATGGCAAATGATAAATGTCAAATGGAAAATGACCAATGATTTCTTGTATTCCTTCTCGCCCCTTCTCCCTCTCGCCCTTTCGCCCTTTCCGGTGCTAGAATCAATTCGTGTTCAATCCACAACCCTTACATTTCCGACCTACTGAGTCGCGCGCAAACTTGTTTGCCGACTAGTCCTCCTGTCTAAATCCATCTCTTCCTATTCGGCCAGGTGTTTTCTGGCAGCGTGATAGTTTCATCGATTCCACAAAATCGGCTTTTTTGACAAGGAGTTAGAAATATGTCGACCAGCGTATTAGCACCCCCACGTCGTCCTGAAATTAAGACATCATTACCAGGGCCGAAAGGCCAAAAGATCGTCGAATCGGATGCTCAATTTGTTAACCCGGCTTATCCTCGACCCTCTTTCAAACTCGTTGCCGAACGCGGCAGCGGTGTTTGGGTTGAAGACGTCGACGGGAACGTTTTTCTTGATTGCAACGCTGGGGTCGCAGTTTGTTCTACAGGACACTGTCATCCCGAAGTAGTTAAAGCAATTCAGGAACAAGCAGAACAGTTAATTCACATCTGCGGGACTGACTACTACTATCGACACATGCCACTGCTGGCGGAGAAGTTGGACAAAATCGTGCCCGTACCTTCACCTACGCGCACTCACTTTGCTAATAGCGGTACTGAAGCGGTCGAGACCGCGCTAAAACTCGCGATGCACGCTACAGGTCGCGAAAAGTTTATTGCTTTCTTTAATAGCTTCCACGGCCGCACGCTTGGTTCACTTTCATTGACATCGTCGAAGGCTGCACAGCGAAAAGGCTTCAAGCGACAGGCGTTGGACGTTGTACATGTGCCATATCCAAACGAATTTAGAAACCCCTTCAACGCGGCAGATTGTGGAGACGGTGGTGCCGCTCAAGGTGCTTTGAATTGGATTGAGGAACGACTTTTTAAGACCACAACGCCGCCGGAAGAAGTAGCAGGAATCGTGGTTGAGGCAGTTCAAGGTGAAGGTGGCTATGTGCCCGCGCCCAAAGGATTCTTGCAGGGTTTGCGCCGAATCTGTGATCAGCACGGAATCATGTTGATTGTAGATGAAGTGCAATCAGGAATGGGCCGTACCGGGAAGATGTTCGCGTGTGAACATTACGACGTGAAGCCAGACATTGTTTGCATTGCTAAAGGCATTGGTTCAGGTTTGCCAATCGGTGCGTGTGTTGCGCGCGCAGACATAATGGATTGGAAACCGGGAGCACACGCTTCAACATTTGGTGGAAATCCCGTATGCATTGCCGCGGCCTTAAAGACTATCGAACTTTTGGAAGGCGGATTGGTCCAAAACAGCGCCGAAGTAGGAGCGTATCTAAAGACCGGGCTCGAAAAGTTAAAGGGCAAGTATGAATGCATCGGCGATGTGCGTGGCATGGGCCTGATGATCGGAGTAGAGTTCGTCGAGAACAAAACGACGCTCAAGCCCGATGTAGAATTGAGGGATCGTATTGAAGTTGCGTGCTTTGATCGCGGCTTGATTATTCTGGGTTGCGGGAATAATTCGATTCGCTGGTCACCACCACTTGTGTTGACGAAGGAAAACGTCGACGTGGCTTTGGAGATTTTCGACGAAGCGATCGCAGCGTCAATATAGTGCTTTGAACTTTGTGCTTTGAACTTTGTGCTTCGAACTTAGTATTTAATTCCAGGATGTGATTCGTTTGCGATCGGGAAACAAATTACAAAGGGCGAAGTACAAAGGACAAAGTACAAAGTACTAAGGGCTAGGTTCTTCCGATTCAAAATCTCTGCGTTACCCCCTTAACGCACCTCACTGTATCCCTCGCGATCAATAACTCTTCATCGGTCGGAATTACATATGCGGCCAACCGGCTGTCGTCAGTACTGATTTTCCCTTCAAATCCACCGTGTGCCTGTGCATTCTGTGTCTCATCCAAGACAAGGCCAATCCAACCCAGGCCAGCACAAATGCGCGCTCGAACTTCAGGTGAGTTCTCGCCGATGCCACCTGTAAAGACCACCGCATCAGCACCGTCTGTTGCCGCCAGAAATGCGCCAATGTACTTCCGCACTCGATAACAAAACACCTCTATTGCCAGATGAGCGCGTCGATCGTCGTTTTCTTTTTCTTCGGCGAGGAGTTCACGCATGTCGTTTGTCAGGCCTGAAATACCGAGCAGGCCCGACTGCTTGTTTAGTAAGCTCTCGACCTGATCAGACGACAAGCCTTCCTTAACAGAAATGAAGTCGACGATTGCCGGGTCGATGTCGCCAGACCGTGTTCCCATCACCAGTCCTTCCAAAGGAGTTAATCCCATTGATGTATCCTGGGAATCGCCACCACGGATTCCGGCGATCGAGCAACCGTTGCCGAGATGAATCGTGATGACATTTGTTTCTTCACGAGAGATCTTCTGCAACTGACGATAACGGTAAGCAACGTAACGATGTGACGTGCCATGAAACCCGTAACGCCGAATTCGATGGCGTCGATATAGCTGATACGGAATGGCGTACAGAAATGCTCGCTCAGGAAGCGTTTGATGAAAGGCGGTATCGAAAACGGCAACCTGCGGTAAACCACCACCAAAAACTTCCCGGGCAGCCTGAATGCCCTTAATGTTTGTCGGATTGTGAAGTGGAGCAAGTTCGATACAGTCTTCGATAGCCCTCAGGACGGCTTCGTCGATCTTTACGGATTGTTTGAAATGCTCACCTCCGTGTACGACGCGATGTCCGATCGCATGAATGTCAGCGACCGTTTGGATCTGGCTTGGTCCTTCGTCGGAACAAGCCCAACGCAAAATGAATTCGACGGCCGCGCGCGTATCACGAAGTGTTGCAGTCGATAATTGCTTTTCTCGTGATTCCGCTTTCAACGAGGCTATAGCCTCACCGCCGATCCTTTCAAGACTGCCGCGCGCGAGTCGTTCATCGGCGTTGTTGGTAATCAACTCGAGATCAGTGGAGATAATTTGGAACTTCACTGATGAAGAGCCGCAATTTAGGACGAGAACGTTCATGGGATTTTTGATTTCTGATTGCTGATTGTGTGTCCGATATGCTTTAGCTTGTCCGTGTTTTATGTCCGATATACTTTAGACGCTCTTACAAAACTCTTTGCCGCGGAGCGGCCTAAGCGTAAACCCCAGGGTGGAGCGTCCACACAATCAGCCCCCAAGCTTCGTCATAATCTCCCGCATCCTGGCTTTCAGCCTTTCCTCATCAACACCAACAACTTTTCCTTCTCGAAACACCTCATTACCAGCCACAACCGTCATCAACACGTCGCGTCCCGACGAAGAAAAAACCAAAGCCGTGAGTGGGTCGTAGCAAGGTATCTGATGTGTTCCGTCAAGAGAAACAATAGCGAGATCCGCCTGTGCACCAACAGACAATTCACCGACTTTACCACTAAGACCAAGGCAATGTGCGCCCCCCAAAGTTGCTGCCTTGAAAACATCCATTGCGCTAACAGGAGTATCGATCCGGGATACCAACGTTGCGAACCTTGCCTCTTCAAGAATGTCACACGTATTGTTACTTGCAACAGAATCGCTGCCCAGGCCGACGCTGAGTCCGCTATCCAAAAAACGCGCAAACGGCGCGCGGCCGTGGCCCAGTTTTGCATTCGATTTAGGACAATGGGCCACCTTCACCCCACTCTCACTCAGTATCTCAATATCGCGATCATCAACCCGAACACAATGTGCGAGCAATGGTTTCGTCTCGAGGATCTTTCTTTCGCTCAAATATTGAATCGCTGATTTACGCGGTGCAGTCCATTCGATATTTCGTTTTGCCAGGCCCTCCGCAAAGATGCCGCTCCCTTCTCGCAAAAACAGGTCTTCCGCCGCCGACTCCGCCGCATGCATCATCAACGGAAAATTCTCGGAAAGTGCAAAATCCGAGATCTGTTCCAACTGCGGTCCACAAACGGTGTACGGTGCATGTGGTGACACTCCTACTTTGACAAGCTCAGATTCATTCTGTTGCAACGCCAATACCTTTACTTTCAACTCAGCAAGCTGTTGATCTACTAACCGCGGGTCAGGTCCAAAGGACTCCTGAAAAACAATTCCTCGCAAGCCCACTTCGTTAATCGCAAGCATGCTCATTGAAGCCGAGTCGCTTGCGTCAGCAACAGCGGTAACTCCTGCTCGCAAAGCCTCGCACGCACCCATGGTTGCAGACACACGTATGTCTTCCTGCGTCATGCGTTCAAGTCTTGCAACCGTCAACTTTCGCAGCCACGCAAAAAAGTTCGATTCTTCGTGTTCAAGGTATCCACGCATCGCAGTGAGTTCGAGATGCGTATGAGAATTGATCAGACCAGGAATGATTGCCGCATGCTTGAACTCCCTAATGCTCGCGTCGCCGTACTTTTCGCTGACTTCCTTAAAGCTGCCAACTGCAACGATCTTTTCCGCTTCGACCGCAACCGCACCGCTTTCGATTGGAGCAGCGCTGACGGGTAAGATCCAACGCGCGGCGTAGATCGTCGTCATAGTAGCCGTCATCCTCGGTCAGCAATCGAAGTTCTCAAAAACTTCCCAAGTCCACGTAACCCATGCATGAGCCGCCGGTTCCCCTCAAT
>JBKPQV010000039.1:0-4816 GCA_046734235.1 Acidobacteriota bacterium | reverse complement strand
GTCGAGGGCCATGAGCCACAACCTGGTGAGAATCCTCCGCGTGTTGGGACCAACACTGTCTCTCCTGGTTTCTTTGAAACGCTGGGTGTTTCGCTGCTGAATGGACGCGACTTCAATGATCAGGATTCGAATTCTTCGCCACGCGTAGTGGTTGTAAACGAAACATTCGCCCGCACTTTTTTCCCAAACCAGGATCCGGTTGGACGAAAACTCAAGGTGATGCGACGAGGCGGTGAATTAACTCCCTGTGAAATTATCGGGGTCGTAAAAGACAGCAAGTACTTATCGTTAGGAGAACCCAGTACTCCTTATCTGTTTCAGCCTTTGTCGCAGAATCCCCAGCCTGCGATGTCGTTGCACGTGCGAACTTTTGGACGTCCCAATGATGCTGCTGCAGCGGTACGACGTGAGTTGCAATCCATCGATCCTAATCTCCCCGCATTCAATGTGATGTCGCTGGCTGAGAACATTGATATCTCATTATTCCCGGCTCGCTTCGGCGCCTTTTTGCTTGGTGTGGTTGGTTTTCTCGCGCTGTTAATTGCCAGCATAGGGATTTACGGAGTGATGAGTTACGGAGTTAGTGAACGAACCCACGAGATGGGAATACGGATGGCGCTGGGAGCCCAAGCGGGTGATGTATTACGACTAGTTATTCTAAGAGGAATGGTTCTCAGCCTTATTGGAGTTGTGATAGGTGCCGGCCTGGCACTGGCTTCAACTCGAGTCGTTAAGAGTTATCTCTACGACGTCAGCGCAACCGACCCACTAACTTTTGGGGGAATCGCATTAATTCTGATCGCCATTGCGTTGTTGGCTTGTTACATCCCAGCGAGAAGAGCGACGAAGGTCGATCCGTTGGTAGCGTTGCGTTACGAATAGGTCTATTCCAAATTTCAGATTTCAGATTGTGCTTAGGACCACTAACGCTGCAAATCAATCTGAAATCTGAAATCTGAAATCTGAAATATTGAAGTTATGAACAACTTACTTATCACACTACGCTACAGCACACGGATGCTGTTAAAGAGTCCAAGCTTCGCGATAGTTGCGATTATCACACTTGCGCTTGGCATCGGTGCGAACGCCACCATTTTCAGTTTCGTCAATGGTCTCCTGCTTCGTCCCATTCCAGGTGTTCAGCAGCCAGATCGACTTGCCGGCATTTATACCAGCGACTACAGCAGCGGACCGTATGGCAGCTCGTCCTATCCTGACTATGTAGACCTTCGTCAGCAGGCAGATTCTTTCTCCGATATGGCAGCGTACGACAGTGCTTCTTTGAATCTCACAGGTGTGGAAACTCCTGAGAGGCTCCGATGTGCACTTGTAACAAGCAACTATTTCCAGGTCCTGGGTGTTGGGCCTCAACTGGGTAGAACCCTGCGCGCAGAGGATGACGCTCCTGGCGCACCCGCGACTGTGGTGCTGAGTCACCCGTTTTGGAAAAGGCAATTCGGTGGAGACACTTCGGTTGTTGGACGCTCGATAACTCTCAACAACGTGCCGTACATCATCGTCGGTGTGACCGCAGAGTCTTTTCATGGACTGCGCATTGGATCTCAGCCAGATGTCTGGCTGCGATTGGCAGAAGATCATGAAGAAGGTGCTCGCGGCAATCGTGGAATAGGAATCACTGGCCGGCTGAGAGATGACGCCTCAATCAGTAAAGCACAAGCACAAGTAACAGCTATTGCAAATCGACTCGCTCAGGCTTACCCGGAAACGAATCTGGGCACCCTGGCGGAACCGCAAGCGGCTCGACCGATGTCAATTGTGCGTGAACAGCGAATCGCGCCTTCAAGAGAGGGTGGAGTCCGTGGAGTGACTGTTCTGTTGTTCGTAGTTGTAGGAGTGGTGTTGCTGATAGCGTGCGCAAACGTTGCAAACCTCTTGCTCGCTCGCGCGAGTTCAAGACGACGCGAAGTCGCGATCCGATTAGCTTTAGGGGCGAGTAGGTGGCGCCTCATTCGGCAGTTGTTGACAGAAAGTATGTTGTTGTCGCTGGTTGGTGGAATAGCTGGACTGATTCTTACGTTTTGGACTGCGGGATTTATCCCAAAGTTTTTCTCGCCTGGCGAAGCGAGTGAGCTTGATTTGACCCTCGACTGGCGAGTTCTTACGTTCACCATCGTCGTCTCAGTTCTCACGGGTATTCTGTTTGGCCTGGCTCCAGCACTCCAGGCGTCGAAAGCGGCGCTCGTCTCAACCTTAAAAGATGAAAAGAACAGTTCATCGGTTCGTCTAAACCGTTTTGGGCTGCGCGGACTTCTTGTGACCGCTCAAGTTGCTCTATCACTCCTGTTGCTGATCAGTGCGGGTTTGTTTCTGCGTAGTCTGCGCAATGCAGTGACATTCGATCCAGGATTTGATTCTGCCAATCTATTGGTAGCCTCGCTGGCGACCGGTGGGCAACAGCTAAGCAAGTCACAACTACAGTCTTTCTATCAGGAGGTGACCGAAAACGTTGCAGCCGAACCCGGAGTCCGTTCGGTGAGTATGACCAGTATTGTCCCGCTCAGCGGCGGCGGTCAGCGCCGCGGGATGATCATTGAAGGCTATCAACCACGGCCAAATGAAGACACAGAGATCAACACCAACACTGTGGGTCTACGCTATTTCGACACGATTGGAATTCCGATTGTGAGAGGCCGCGACTTCGATGAGCGAGATAGAGTGGGAAGTCCTGGCGTCGTCGTTGTCAACGAAGAATTCGCGGAACGCTATTTTCCGGGCGACAGCGCACTGGGCAAACGAGTTCGTGTTGATTCCCAAGGTCCGTTTCTCGAGATCGTCGGAGTAGTGCGAACAGCGAAGTATCGAAACCTGCGGGAAGCGCCACTCCCATTTGTATACCTGCCGCTTGGCCAGGAGATGCAAGGGAACATGACCCTCCTGGTTAGAACGACTGGAGATCCCGCAAACCTTAGGACAAACCTGCGGTCGCTGCTGCTGAGGATCAATCGCAACGTTCCCATCTACTCAGTAAAAACGATAACTGAACAAATCGACAACGCACTGTCAGCTGATCGAATGGTTGCCTTACTTTTGGCGGCCTTCGGGGCTGCGGCACTGCTGTTGGCGTCGGTTGGAATTTATGGAGTGGTTGCTTATGCAGTGGCGCAACGCACGCATGAAATCGGAATAAGAATGGCACTCGGCGCCCAGTCAGTAGATGTCTTGAGATTGGTGGTCCGACAGGGAATGTTGATGGTCCTGGTGGGAGTGGGTGTTGGTTTAGCTGGGGCATTTGCATTAACGCGCCTGGTGAGCAGTTTATTGTTTGGAATTACTCCAACAGATTTGCCGACGTTTGCGGTAGTCACGTTGGGTTTGCTTCTGATCGCGCTGATCGCTTGTTACATCCCGGCTTCGCGGGCAACGAAAGTCGATCCGTTAGTGGCGCTTAGGTATGAATGAAACTGCTTCAGATTTCAGATTTGAGATTGGAGACTCAGATTTGATTACCCTGCGATCCCTTAAATCTGAGACTACAACTGAAATCTGAAATCTGAAATCTGACATGCAACGCTATGAACAACATCCTAAAAGATCTCCGCTACGCCATCCGTAGCCTACTTCGTCATCCTGCGTTCACGGTTGTGGCCGTGATCACATTGGCGCTTGGTATTGGTGCTAACACAGCAATCTTCAGCGTAGTGAACACAGTTTTGCTTCGCGCGTTGCCGTTTCCCAATCCCGAGCAATTGGTTTCAATTGGCAGACCGGCGGATTCAGAGGGGTTTCCTGGATTGGCTGCGCACGAGTATCTGGCTTGGCAGGCGCAGAGCAAGGACTTCGAGTCTATTGCCGCTTACTCTAATGATAACTACAACCTGATCGGTCTCGGCGAACCGGAACGAATTGCTTGCGGCCAGGTCACGGCCAATTTCTTCACGACACTAGGTATCCCAGCGCTCCGTGGCCGGCCCTTTGTCGCTGAGGAAGACAAGCCTGGTTCTGACAATGTTGTCGTGATTAGCGAAGCCTTTTGGCAGCGGCGCTTTGGCGGCAGTGATTCAGCAATCGGCACATCAATTCAATTAGATGAAAAGCGCTACACAATTGTTGGCGTAATGCCGCGATCGTTTCGTTTTCCCAGCGATTACGAAATTTGGGTTCCGATGGCTCTCGACCCGGTGAAGGAGACACAGGGCGACATGTTTCTTCTGGTTGAGGTTCTTGGCCGGCTGCGACCAAGTACTAACCTTGAGCATGCACAATCCGAACTGAATGTGATTTCTCGAAACGTAACAGAAAAAAACAACAAGTTACCAACCGGAGGAGCCGCGATTGTTCCGCTCCATTCATTTCTCGTTGCGGGAGTCCGCCGCACGGTTTTGATCCTCTGGGGAGCTGTTGGCCTTTTAATGCTGATTGCTTGTACTAACGTCGCTAGCCTAATGCTCTCGAGAACCGTATCCCGAAAGAGAGAGATGGCAGTAAGGGCGGCAGTCGGCGCAACACGCTGGAAGCTGATCCGACAACTCCTGATCGAGAGCCTCGTCCTTGGTGTATTTGGCGGTCTCTTTGGAGCGGTTATTGCCGTCTGGGCCAAGGGGATTATTGCTTCAGTTGCGCCTGAAGGATTAACGAATTCGATCCATGATCTAAACAGTGTACGAATGGATTGGCGCGTGTTTGTTTTCACGCTTCTGTTGTCAGTGTGCACGGGTGTTGTGTTCGGAATGGTGCCTGCCTCAACTGCCTCGAAACCAGATTTGGTGAGAGATCTGCGCGAGGGTTCAATTACGAAACTGCTTGGCTTTGGCCTGCGAAGCGTTCGTGGTTGGTTGGTTGTCGCCGAGTTAGGGCT
>JBKPQV010000038.1:0-3258 GCA_046734235.1 Acidobacteriota bacterium | reverse complement strand
ACCGACTGCGACTATGGGGCCTGGATTCCACTTGAGTTCCACAATCTGTTTGTTCGCTTGTTGCGCCTGGTTCATTATTTGGCGTCTGTTCGCTTCTGCCTGACTGAGGGTTTGGAAAACTCGACAACCGGTAGAGTAGTTTGCATTACTCTTGAAGTCATACTCCTCTACCAGGTAATTCTTGAAGGCATTGTTTAGCGGGTTGGTGTCGAGTTGCGTCATGAAAGACGGAGAGACAACGTCGAAGATCTTGCTGACGTAAACAACGTTACCGCCCATCTCTGAACTGCAAGAAGCTGTCCATGCGGATCCCTGAAACAGATGGGTTGCTAACGCATCAGTCCGAAGGAGTGTGGCGGAAGCCAATGTTACAAAAGCCAGGGAAGAAATGAGAATGATGTACCGGGAAAGCTTTCGCGGAATCATGACAGATGCTCCGAGAATTGAATTGAACAGATGATACAAGAAGACAACGGTTTTGTGTGAACAACTATGGGAGACGTATCACGCCCCGGCAACTACCATACGATTGTTAGAATCCAACTTGGCAACGCATAATTCCCATAGGCAAAGGCCAGTGAGATTTGTGGTTTTGAGAGTGGGCCAGAACTTCTGAGAAGTTGGATAGTTAGCGAAGTCAATCCGATGTTCAAATCTCGGGGCAGGATAGCAATTGCGGTTGTGTTCCTATTCTTATTCTTGGCGATTATTTTGCCCCTAAAGGGACAAGAGCAGTCGGAAGGATTTCGAGGTAATCCCTCTCCAAGTCACCCATCTCGCCTGCCAACAACAAAGGGTGACTGGCCTGGTGAATACACCTTCGTGAGGATCATTTACGATTCTCCAGACCCACCGTATAACGAGTACAACAACTGGTACGGTGGAGCATGGCGCGTCGACTACCCGGACGCCGATGAGAACTTCATGATGGGGATCCGTGAATGGGCCGGATCTAATTTGCGCCTTGCCGCTCGTCCCGTGCAACTGCGGTCCACGGATGAACATTTGTTTGATTATCCCTTTGCCTACATCGTCGAGCCTGGACACATGGAACTTACCGATCGGGACGCGGCCGCCCTGCGGGAATATCTCATGAGAGGCGGCTTTCTCTTTCTTGATGATTTTCACGGCGAATTTGAGTGGCAACACGCAAGGGATGAAATTAAGAAGATTTTACCTGAGTATGAGGTCAAAGACTTACCGCTAACACACCCCATCTTCCATAGTTATTTTGATCTGGACGGTGTTGTCCAGGTTCCTGGCGTAGCGGCACTCGTTCGCGGTCGCACATTTGAAAAGGGAGGCGTCACTCCGCATTACATGGGCGTCGAAAATAAAGAAGGCCGGCTGATGGTTTTTCTGACGCTTAACTGTGACCTCGGTGATGCGTGGGAGTGGATCAACGATTCTCGCTACCCTGCTCAATATGGCTTAGTGGCCTATAAGGTCGGAATGAATGTGTTGACTTACGCCATGAGCCACTGAAGTTCACCGCTTTATAGAAGAGCTTGAGACTTGAGAGGTGGTGCCCCCGGCGCGATTCCAACGCGCGACCTTCCGCTTAGGAGTCAAATAGGCAGTGCCGTGCCCCGCTTTGTGCTCTCTTTCCCTCACCACAATTCTTTGGTTTTTCTGCACTTTAAAAAATGTGTGACGCGCTGAGTCTGCTATATACTTCGCGTCACTGTTCATTACCAAATTCTAAAGTGGTATGAAACGAGGTACGGGTTTGTCCTACCAGGAAGGGACTAAACGCGATGGCCAGGAAGACGCGAGGATCTATCGTTAGTCGTTTTTTCGTCAAGATCGAATACACCGACGAAGATGGGCGACAACGCGAAAATCGTTTTACCAGAGTATGGGTAAAACAGGACGGGCGTTGGCGGCTGGTTGCCAACCATTACTCTGTATTGATTACGCAGTGATAGTAGATGGCCCAACCCTGAGCGTTGCGAAGCGCGCCGAACAAGCGCTTGGAGCGGACTCGCCGTGAGCGGGCTTCTTCCTTGAGTAACTTGGGCGAGCTGCTCAAGCACAGCGTTAGACCGACACTTGATGACGCGAGCTACAGCGTTGGTATCGCAGCAAAAGAATCCCGATGGAGGACATTATGGGACCGATGATGATGCGGGTGATTTTCGTAGTACTAGTAGGCTGCACCCTCGGCGGGTGGAACCCACGTACCGACCATGACGTGGTCGCGGCTCAGCAGCGCGCCGGCATCGCCGTCACGCGAATCTTCACTGGCCCCGACGGCCAGACACACGCCGAAGAGATTAACGTGAAGCTCGCGCGCGACGACTTGTCCACCGAACTATCGGAGATGGCGAAGGCGACGGGAGTGCGGTTTCGGCGCCAAGCTCCGAAGTACTTCGAGGATTGGCACACAGCCCCGCGGAAGCAGTATGTCATCACGCTGAGCGGCCGAGGGGAGATCGAGCTTTCCGACGGCAAGAAGATTCCACTTGGGCCTGGGCATATTCTTCTTGTGGAGGATCTGACCGGAAAAGGACACATCTCCAGGGGCGTGGGCACCGAGGAACGCATTTCGTTAATTATCCCGCTTGCTGAGTAGAATAGAGAGTCCATATTACTGGTCCATTGAATCGTCGTCAGGCCCACGGGCCAGATCTTTCTCCCGACGAGCGATCTAACAACGGCATGCACCCGACGCCCCGCCACGGAGCCTCTCAGCACAGATGAATTTGGGCGCGGGTGATGCCTGGTGTTGTGTTGCTTCATGATTGTGAGGGCGAAAGGGATGCTACGGCGAAGGCTTATTATTTCGGTTGCTTTCTCTTAACTGCTTCGATTGCGTGTACCCCGCCGACGATATACATGAGTGATGAGATGCCTCCCACTTTTAGTTTCACAGGCAGCCGGTTTGCTGAACATAAGTATGTGGATTTTTTTGTCGTAACAGAAACGACTCCCGAGGGCCAAGCCCTATCTGGAAACTCAAGTTCGTCAACTGAAGTCAAAGCGCTCTGGTGGATATGGCCCAACGATTCCAAGCACGGAATGCTAGAGAATCTGCCGACGATAACTTATGGCAAGGTTCCACCTGGTTGGCACCAGGAAATACCAAAGCAAGGTGAACCGCCGCCTCTGGTCGAAGGAAAATTTTACCGGGCTGGTGGTCCGGCGATTAGCGTGTCAGAGGCCTCCATGCGATTTACAATTCGGAATGGCAAGTCTGTAAGACTGCCTTAACTTATCGGCGGATGATTACTCACAGACGTAACACAACAACTCAGC
>JBKPQV010000037.1:0-4710 GCA_046734235.1 Acidobacteriota bacterium | reverse complement strand
GAAGGCCTCGAGAGCAGCGACGCTTTGTCTTGTACTCTCACGTAAGTCATTGGATTCCTTCAAGAGTCGTTCTTCGAGGCGAGCAAACCGGCGATCGTAGTCTCGCATTTGTCCGCCAAATAAGATCTCGCGGATCTTATCAACATTACCGGCCTCACTTTGACTGACGTTGCTATTGTCGGCGGGTTGAACTGGGCTATTTTCAGCGACGGGTTCTTTGGCGCTGGCTTGAGCGGTTGCTGGATCGTTCATACCTTTTTTCCTTGTTTGAGGGCTATTTTTCCTTATTTGAGGTTTTGTGGGCCATAAGATTCGCCGCCAAAAGCTGGGAGAGAAACGCCTTGACCGACTTTTGTGGAAATGAGCTTTCCAAAATGGCCACTCTTATGACTGTCAGATTTGCGCGCCTATCTTCGTCCAAGTTTGGTTTCATAGCAAGCGAATGATGTGAGGGCTCTCGGACACGATGCCAAAATCCCAAAACGGCAGTGTGGGGATAGTTCAAGTCCTTTCTACTGGGGATTGTCCTGGGTTGGAATACCCAAATCCCCCACACGGCAGTGTGGGGATCGTTCAAGTCCTTTCTACAAGAACGCCTCCAAGAGAGTTCTTGAATCCCCCACACGGCAGTGTGGGATCGTTCAAGTCCGTTCCATTTATTTGCGTCTCACTTAGTAGGTTTCCAAATCGAATGCGCGAATAAATAGTGTGGACTTGAACAATCCCCAAACTGCCGTTTGGGGATTTGGGTATTCCAACCTCGCAGATTCTATGTAGAACGGACCTGAACGATCCCCACACTGCCGTGTGGGGGATTCGAGCTCATACTCTAGGCGGTGGAGTAGGAGTAGGCGTGGCCTTATCGCGAGACACTCACTCTTCTCACAAGGTCTTTAAATCGCGGATCGGAGCGTAAGCTATCGAATCTTGGATCAACATTGAAGCGTACCTGGATCCCATCACGCACCTTCTCTCCCTTATCAAGCCAATTAAATGCCTGTTCCGTGTCGTGCAAGCCCGAGTATATCAAGCCTATCGAAGTGGGCGACACATAACGCTCCTTGGCCTGTTCCTGTAACTCGGCGAGCAGCTTTTGCGCTTCAGCTCTCTGGCCGTCCAATGCGTAGGCACGTGCAAGAGCTGCCAGTCCCAATGGTTTGCGACCAAGCAAATTGACAACTTGCTTAAACTCGCTAATGGCTTCGCCGTACTTGCCCTGCTGTTCGTAAACCAACCCGAGCCGGTGATGTGTAAGAGCGAAGTTGGGATCCATCTCCAGGGTTTTCCGTAGCTGCTCAATACTCTCATCGTTCTTTCTTGCGGTCTGGAAGACCCAACCTACGGCCATGTTTATTGGAAGTGAGAGGGGATCAAGTTCCTGCGCCCTTCGAACCTGGGTAATAGCTTCGTCGAAACGGCCGAGGGACATTAAGAATACCGCATACCAGGATGGACCAGTTGGGTACTTCGGATTGAGTTCAAGAGCGCGTTTGTATTCAAGCTCGGCCGTTGCGAAGTCATGATCGTAATAGTATTTGACGTGCGCGAGCGAGACGTGCGCTTCAGCAAGAGAGTCGTCAAGTTCCAACGCCTTGAGCGCCGCGGCTTTCGCTTTCGGCATTGCATCATCCGGTGCCATTGCTCCCGTTGCGTCTGGTGCACCTAAGAGGTCGTAAGCGTCGGCGAGCCCACTATAAGCGAGTGCGAATGTTGGATCTTTATCAATTGCCTGCTGATAGTACTCAAGTCCCTTTCGTATTCCTTCCTCGGTTCGTTTGCTCCAATAGAACCTTCCCTTGAGATAGAGCTGATAAGCTTCGTTGTTCTCGGTGTAGTGCTTGGCAAGTCCTTTTTCTTCGCCTGAAACCTTAAAGCTCAGTTTGTCAGCAATCTCTCGCGCAATTTCACGTTGAGTCGCAAGCAAATCAGACATCTTGCGGTCATATTGCTCACCCCAGATCAGCTTGCTGTTACGAACGTCGATCAACTCAATGCTGATCGTAAGATTGTCGCCACGTTGAACGATCCGTCCCGAAAGCACTGCGCTCACGCCTAACTCATTCCCCGCTTTTACGACATCCGTCTGTTGGTCCTTGTAATGAAAGGCCACGCTCGTCGGAGTCACTCTCACGTTCGGCAACTGCGACAAACGGTAGATGAGAGATTCAGCCAGTCCGTCTGAAATATATTCAGTTTCTGAATCGGAACTCCGATTCTCAAACGGTAAAACAGCAATCGAGTCGATTGGAGCTGCTGCCGTTCGACCGCGGAAGTAAATAACAAGAGCTACCGTCGCGATAACCAGGACTCCCACAGCGATCAACGCGGCGATCTTATGCTGCGAGATTCCAGCAACGATCGAGTCCACGCTCGAGGCTGTTCTTATCGGAGGAGCACTCGAGGCCGTGGCCGGCGGTGATCCGCTAGTTGGCGATTTCTGATCCTGCTCTAGCGAGCTGGTAGCTGGGATGGCGCGAATTTCAGGAGAAACACTGCGTTCAATTTCTGCATTCACGTCGAGCTTACGTTTCAAATTCCGCAAATCGATCAGCAAGTCTTTGGCCGACTGATAGCGCTCTTCACAATTCTTAGTGATGGCCTTGTTTATAATCCGCTCCAACTCTGCCGGTATTCCCGGAGCGTAGTGTGTTAGGGGTACAGGATCTCTTTGAAGAATTAGGGAAATAGTTTCGTTAGGAGTTTCACCCGAGAACGGTACGCAACGGGCGATCATTTCATAGAGTACAGCGCCGAGGCTCCACAGATCGGTTCGCCCATCAACCTTCACGCCCTTCGCTTGTTCAGGGGACATGTAATTAGCGGTACCCATCACCGTGCCGGCGCTAGTATTAACCATAGCCTTCGTTTGAGCCTCTGGATCGGTAACCGAATCTCGTTGTTCAGCTACCTTGGCAAGGCCGAAGTCCAAAACCTTTACGTAACCGTCGCGCCTGACCATTACGTTTTCAGGTTTGATGTCACGATGGGTGATTCCGGCCGCGTGGGCTGCCGAGAGCGCATTTGCAATCTGGATCGCAATCTCCAGTATCTCGTCTAGCGTCATCTTTGCGCTCAGATGTTTGCGCAGAGTTTCGCCGTCGATGAATTCAGTAGCAATGAAGTTAACCGAATCGAACTCTCCAATTTCGTGAATCGTGATGATATTTGGATGGTTTAATGCCGAAGCGGCCTTTGCTTCCTGAACGAAACGCTTCATCCGAGTTTGATCAGTCGCGACGTCTGCTGGGAGGATTTTCAACGCGACCTGGCGATCGAGCTTTGTGTCGTGGGCTAAATACACTTCACCCATACCACCTTCACCGATTTTGGAAACTATGCGGTAGTGAGCAAGTGTTGTGTTGGGGGAAATGGACATTGTCGATTGAAAAGACGAGCGAAAGATCTCATGAAGACCGAAGGTATCGCTCTCTCGGGTGCAGTCGCTTCGCTCCTGTTGTGATTCGAACTCGCGTGCCAAAATTCGGTGGGGATCCAAACGGCGATCACCTACGCAGTTGCTGTTTCAACTCCTCAAGCCAATTGAACACCATAACGATCTTTGTGCGATTGCCTTCCTTCTCAGTGTGTGACTGAAGCATCAAGAGCCGACCATCCGGAAACGAATCATAGTTTGTGTGATTGCCACCCTGTGGGTTATCAAATCGGTTCGGGAACAAGACCCGAGCGTTTTTGATACTCGGTTGCGGACCACTTACAAAGTCGACTGCGTTTATGGCACCGTCTGCCTGAAAATATATTTTTTGTCCATCACGACTCCATACTGGTTGATCACCACCGCTCGTGGTAACCGTCAATCGTGATCCGCCTTGCGGGTATGGCTGGATGTAGATCTCGTCGCGTCCAGATTCGTTTGACGAATACGCTATCCAATGCCCATCCGGAGAAAGCCGTGAATTGTGTTCAATAAATGGCGTTTGCACAATCGGCGTGGCTTTTGGCGAACCTTCAAGGTCGAGCCGCCAGATATCGTTATTAGTCTTAGGGTCATTCGCCTCAAAGATCAAAGCCTTGCCATCAGGTGTCCAATCGCGAACATGCGAGTGGAGATCCAAGCGCCAGACAAGTTCTTCGTTGCCACTTGCGTCAGCGGACCGTCGAAATATGCCCCGGGCCAACTCAGCGCGGGAGCCTGACCACGCAACCATGTGCCCATCTGGCGACCACACCGGTGTCTCATCTTCACCCGGGCTAAATGAGAGTCGAGTGAGCGTCCCTCGATCCACACTTGCAACCCAAACGTCATTTTCATCACCCTGCAAATGTGCCGCGACAAAGTGGCCATCAAAAGAGACGCGCGGGTCCGAATAAAGTCGCGCCTCCGCAGGCAACACTTCAACCTGGCCAGTTTCAGTTACCCTAACCAGTCGAGACTGGTAACCTCCTGATGCTGCTGGCGGGTAAGTAAGAGTTCCATTTTCTGAAACTGCAAAATGGGCGCCAGTGCCGGAAGTAACCGCCGCGACATTTTTAGCCACCATTACGGGCTGACCAATCACTTTTCTCGATGAAGGGTCGAACGAGACCGCTTGGATATCTACGGAGTCCAAAGTGGAAGCGACTGTGTAAACGAGTATTCCTGATTTCAGGTACGTGAAGTTGTAAGCCCCGGGCAAGATGATCGTTTCGTCGTCTTTATCAAGTGAACGCATCACAATTTGATTGCTCGACGAGGTGCCCGGTGTATCTCTT
>JBKPQV010000036.1:0-3653 GCA_046734235.1 Acidobacteriota bacterium | reverse complement strand
GATTGGCAGCCGCCACGCGCGCTATACGACGAATTGTTGATATTGAAAAACTCCTGGTTAATCAGATTCACATTCTGGAGAGTATGACACCTCTCAGCTTCCTTGCATTCAGGGATGAACTGAATCCGGCAAGCGGCTTCCAATCGATGCAATTTAGAGAAATAGAGTTTTCTTCGGGACTTAAAGATCCAGCCATCCTTAAGGAGTTTGCGAATGACAGTTTCGCTTATGAACGATTAAAACTTCGGGTCGCGTCTCCATCTCTCGCTGATGCATTTTATGCGGCGCTTGAACGCCGTGGACTCAAGACGGGAAACGGTTCAGAGACTGACGTTGAGCAAACAAAGATACAATACGGCCAAAGAACCAGAGCTGCGCTTGAAATCCTTACCCACTTTGAAAATCGATATGAAGAGTTTCAGCTATCGGAAGCGCTGCTTGAACACGATGAATACTTCGCCCTATGGCGCTCGCACCACATCAAGATGGTAGAGCGAATGGTAGGAGCAAAACGCGGAACAGGCGGATCCGAAGGCATTGGTTACCTGAAAACCACTTTGGATAAGAAGTTCTATCCGGAACTCTGGGAAGCTCGTACTTACCTGGATCCCGCACACGGCAAGGTTGGTTGTCCGTTCGCAACGACGTAAACAGTCACTGAAAAAGAGAGATGGAAAAAGAAAGAAGAGGAGCACCGCGTGTAAGAGTCAACTTACCAGCACGCTGGGAAGGTGTTCTTGCACGTAGCGAAGCTACCATTACTGACTTAAGCCGCACCGGTTGTTTTGTGCTCACTGGTGGCAAGGTTGAAGTAAAAGAACTGATCTCCCTCGAAATAGAATTACCCGAAAAAGATTGGATCCATATTTGGGGTGAGGTAGTCGATGAGGCCTCTGAAATCGGGTTTGCCGTAAGGTTCAATTCAATTAGTGAACCAGAAGAACATAGGTTGTGGAGTTTTATCGAGGAGTGTTACAAGTCAGAACCTCTAAAGAAATCCACATAGTTAACCTCCTGCTGGCAACTTCTCAAATCACGCAATGAGCATTTTGTTTCCAGAACGATTCAACATGGCCGACTACTTCCTCTATCACAACCTGGAGGAAGGACGTGAGAGTAAGGTCTGTTTGTATTTTGAAGACCAGACCTGGACTTATGGTGATGTTGCGCGGTTATCAAACAAGGCCGGTAACGTCTTGCGCGAATCAGGTGTTGAGATTGAAGACCGGGTTCTCATGGTCCTGCCTGATTGCCCGCAGTTTGTTTGGACCTGGTTTGGCGCGGCCCGCATTGGCGCAGTGATCACCATGGTCAACCCGCTACTTCCCGCCGCTGACTACGAATATTACCTCGACTACACACGCGCTCGTGCCGCTGTGGTGCATCGTGATTCGCTGACAAACTTTCTCGAGGCTTCGAGAAATGCTCGTTATTTGAAGACGATCCTTGTTGTCGGAGAACCGGAAACAGAGATTTCAACCTCACGAATTCTTTGGCTAAGGTTTGATGAATATGTTGACTCAGCTCATTCTGAATGTGTTGCCGCGGATACACATCGGGATGACATAGCGATTTGGTTATTTACATCAGGTTCAACAGGACATCCCAAGGGTGCGGTTCATTTACAACACGACCTGCCGTACAACACGGAAGTCTTTGCCAAGGCTACGATGGGAGTAGATGCAAACGACTTAACAGTGTCCGTGCCAAAACTTTTCTTTGGCTATGCTACTGGTACCAACCTACTGTTTCCTTTTGCAGTTGGAGGAGCAACCGCTCTCTTTGCGGAACGCTCTACCCCCGAAAAGCTATTTGAAGTAATAAGACGATACAAGCCGTCGATCCTTACTACTGTTCCGACGATGATCAATTCAATGTTGAACCTGGGAACAGGTTCACGTGCTGACCTCGCCAGTCTCCGGTTTTGCTACTCAGCTGGTGAAGCCTTACCCTTCGAACTATATGAACGTTGGACGACCACATTCGGTGTGGACATCTGCGACGGCATCGGGTCAGCTGAAATGTTTCACATCTACATCACTAATCGACCAGGGGATATCAAACCGGGAAGTCTCGGTCGAATCGTCGATGGCTATGAGGCAAAAATTGTTGATGCTGATAATACAGAAGTAGCCACAGGCGAGATGGGTACTCTTAAGATCAAAGGTGATTCAGCAGCTCTGTGCTATTGGAACGCCCATGAGAAATCCAAAGAAACCTTTGCCGGCGACTGGTGTACAAGCGGGGATCAATTTCACGTCGATGGAAATGGCTATTACTGGTATCACGGCCGTACCGACGACATGCTGAAAGTATCGGGTGTCTTTGTGGCGCCAGCTGAGATAGAGAATTGTTTATTGCAGCACGAAGCCGTCCTCGAATGTGCTGTTGTCGGCCATGAGTCCGAAGGACTGATCAAGCCAAAGGCATTCGTCGTCTTGCGCGAAGGCTTTTCGCAGTCTGAGCAACTTACCGAAGAAATCAAACAATTCGTAAAGACCAGGATTGCTGTTTACAAGTATCCGCGATGGGTTGAATTCGTTGATTCGATCCCCAAAAACGATCGCGGTAAGACCGATCGCAAACGACTTAAGGCCAACTGAGCTGTGCTTTGTACTTTGTGCTTTGTGCTTTGTACTTTGTACTTTGATCCACTAAGGACAAAGCTCAAAGTACAAAGTTCAGCGCTAGCGTCGACGTTCTAAGTCGTAGTCACGCAAACGTCGATATAGGGTAGATGGGGATATGCCGAGTATCTCGGCTGTCTTGCCGCGATGCCAGCCAGTCTGTTCGAGTGCGGCTAGAATTTGTTGTCGCTCGACTTCTCGCAACGATCCAGGCGCACCTGGAGCAGCTTGAACAGGAACTTCAACTCCCGGCGTCGCCACCGCTGTAGTGACGACAGGTATCGAAGCTGCGGGCCGGAGCACCTCAGGCGGTAGTTCGGCGACGGTAACTCTGCCGTTGTTCGAAAGAATGACGGCACGCTCAAGACAGTTTTTTAGTTGTCTGACGTTACCGGGCCAGCCATAAGCTCGTAGCGCATCATAAGCGTCCGGTGTTAACTCCGGTGGACTTGTTCCGCCTACTTGCTTAAGGAGATGTTTTGCGAGCGGCTCAATGTCTTCAGGACGCTCCCTCAATGGAGCGAGGCTTATTTGAAAACCGTTAATGCGATAGAGCAGATCCGAACGAAACACCCCGTCATTAACTACAGTTTCAAGATTGCGGTTCGTAGCAGCAACTATGCGAACATTCACTTCAACTTTCCGCACGCCCCCAACTCTAAAGAATGTTCGAGTTTCAATTGCACGAAGAAGTTTGGCCTGTAGTTGAGCTGGCAATTCTGTGACCTCATCGAGGAACAACGTGCCACCATCAGCAAGTTCGATGAGACCGAGTTTGCGTCCTTTCGCGCCCGAAAAAGCTCCGGCCTCATAACCAAACAACTCTGATTCAAGTAAGGATTCCTGGAATGCCGCGCAGTTCAGATCAACAAACGACGCTTCGGCTCGACTTGATAAACGATGAATTGCATGGGCCACCAATTCTTTTCCGGTCCCCGATTCACCGGTGATCAATACGGAAGCTTCGGAAGGCGCCACGCGCTCAATCAGCCTGATAGCTTCTTTCATCACTTCCGAAACAGAAAT
>JBKPQV010000035.1:0-13702 GCA_046734235.1 Acidobacteriota bacterium | reverse complement strand
GAAGTTGGGAGGGCGTGGAGGTGGAGGAGGCGTCAAGCGCAACGCTCGTCGGACTCTCGTGATTGCAGAAATTGCGCTCGCACTAACACTACTTGCCAGTGGTGTTCTCGCGCTAAAGAGTTTTTGGAACTTGAACCAAATCGACCTGGGCATTCGTGGTGAAAATGTGCTGACTTTTAGCCTGCCGATTCCGGATCAACGTTTAAAAGGCCCGGATCAGTTCAGAGCTTATTACCGGCAAATGCTCGAGAAGATTCAGGTAGTCCCAGGAGTCAGAAGTGCTGCAGTAATGACTGGTGTACCGGGTATTGGTCCAGGTTTCAGCCCTCGTTTTAGTATTGTCGGACAACCGGTAGTCAATCCAAACGAACGTCCTGCATCCGCATTACAATCAGTTACAGGCGGTTATGTCGACACTCTTGGTATACGCATGCTTAAAGGTCGGGCCATCGACGAGCGCGACACTGATAGTAGCCCGCGTGTGGCCATAGTAAACGAATACTTTGTAACCCGTTTTTTACCGGGGGTTGATCCGCTTGCGCAGCGAATCGTGCTGACTTTTGGTAATCCAGTGGAGTATCAGATTGTTGGTGTCTTTCACAATGTGCGTGGTGCTGGAGTTCGTGATGACTATCCGGAAATCAACGTACCCTTTTGGCAAAATCCGCGTCCGCGCGCGTCGATCGCGTTGAGAACTGATGGTAATCCCAAAGCTGTGCTCAAAAGTGTTGCTGCTGCGGTCAATTCTGTTGATCCTGATATGCCGCTTGGAGGCGCACGGACGGTTGATGAGATCGTGAGCGAGTCGTTAGCGATTGAGCGTTTTAGCGTGGTTCTATTTGCTTGTTTTGGCGCGCTCGGCTTGTTACTTGCCGCCATCGGAATTTACGGAGTGATGTCGTTTGGAGTGGCCCAGCGTAAACATGAATTTGGTGTGCGTATTGCACTCGGGGCTCAGCGCTCTCGAGTAATAAATCTGGTGTTAAGAGAAGGAGCCGTTCTCGCGGTTATCGGTGGCGCGATTGGTCTCATCGGCGCCTACCTCGTTCGCCGCGCAATGCAGATTACCCTCTTCGGTGTTCCGACGATCGATGTGCGTGCGTTCGGCGCGATGTTTTTGTTGTTGTTGATTGCGGCGTTGTTGGCATGTTTACTCCCGGCGTGGCGCGCAAGTCGAGTCGAACCACTGGAAGCACTTCGAAGCGACTGACTTAGTTAAGGATTGCTGATTGCTGATTTGTGATTGTTGATTGATCTAACACGAAGATTAATCAACTATCAAAGGATGTTGACGGCACGACCGGCCAGCAAAGCAATAACGAGCAATGAAATCATTGCTTGAATCATCATTACTATCTTGGCCCAGCGTGACAACACAGGCACATCTGTCGGTGAGAATGCCGTGCTCGTGTTGAATGCCAGGAACAGGTAATCGACGAAGTTAGGTTCCCACTCATGCTCACCCGCCGCGATCTTTGCCTGTGGATCCATGGTCATCTGAGGAAACAAAAAAGCTCCGTCGGAATGGCCAGGTTTAAGAGATCGTTGATGCGGACCTCCTCCATCCAAATGCCAGTACCATGAGGCAAACACCAGAACATTGGCTATCCATAGCGAAGCCGCCGCAAGTAATAGCTGTGGCGGCGTAACCGTATGGTCCGCCTCTGCCTTTATGAGCAAGCCAAGGGATAAAACTAGTGCCGCTGTTACGACAGCATTCAGTATGTAGCCCAACAGCTCATTGAGTGAATGATTCTCACGATGATGGGCAATTATTATCGGTACGAGGAGCCCGACTATTACCGCCGCGGGAAGCCAGCGAAACCCGCCAACAAGGAGGTTGGGAGGTAATGATGCATACAGTCCGGCAACCGCCAGCATGGCCATGAGGTTAGGCCAACGAGGTTCAGTATTCTTTCGAATGGCGTGTAGGGTTGCCATCGTGCGAGAGATTCAAATACTTCGTTTTGTCTCCTAGTCGTGGACTCCAACGAAAATTGATTAGATATGCAACGATCCCGGCATTGACGAGTAATACCACAGCCTTAACCAGCGTGGCATGGTGCATAAGCTCGTACAACTCAAATGGTACGTAAATCCCTGCCGATAGAATAGCAAACCATTCGGCCCAGGTACGCATTCGCCACAGACCATACGCCTCCAGGAAGCGAACAGTCGAGTAAAGTAACGCCGCAAGAGCAAGAAGACGCAGACTCGAATTGTTCAGATGCGTGATGGCGTAAATGAGGATGCGCGGATGCTTTCGCGCAAGGTTAAGGTGAAAACGCTCGACGATCTGTTCGCCAACGTTCTGCGCACCCTGATGGAGAAGAGACAGTAGTTCTAACCCTACCAGGAGAACCAGTAGACCTTTGCTCGCTTCAAACATCGCGACCACGCGTAAACCGGTGGCCGTTTTTCGAACGTATTGCCGTTCCATTAAATCAGACTCATGACGCTGATGGGACTAAGATTTCCCAAATACTCCATCGAGGTCACGATAAAACTCTCCCTCGCCGCCTTCGAAATGATGTCCCTTTGCGTTAACAGTCAGAAATTCGCAGTGCCCACTGGCCCGACTGAAGAGTTGTCGTGCATCGCTTAGGGGCGAGGTGTCGTCGCTTGTTGCATTTACCATGATGAGTGAAAGCGGGGCGAGTTTTGGCAGATAGTGCTGAGCCTCGAAAACCTTTTCGCGCGGGGTTCCGTGCGTGATGTAAATCAATGCATCGGTCGGTTTCCATGCCAACTCATTGTATTTCGGTAGGCTAATAGCTATTACGCGATTGCATCGCTTCTTGATAGCGTCATCCGATCCCGCAAGCACACTGTATCCTGCGCCGACGGACCATCCTGCGAGTGTGACGGGAGCTCTTGGATCGACTCCAGGTTGAGAAAGCGCGGCATTAATCAATTCGATATAGTCGTGAATCAGTTCTTCAGGCGTGACTGGTTTCTGTGAGCTCGCAAAGGTAGTCAGATAATCCTTGATATTGAACCCAACCACCGTGTTACCAGTGGCTGCAATTCGTGCTGCCATGTCAGCACAAAATGGACTCCAACCACCATCGCCACTGCTGAATATTACAAGCGGTTGCTCTTTGGCATTTGCCTGTTGGTAAAGTTCCAGGTTGATTCGATTGTCACCACGAATACCAGCATTGAACGAGGTGTGAACAACTTCATGGGACACTTCCTGCTGTGTTACGTGGTTATAGAAACGGTGATACCAGATTGCTGCCTTCAGTCCGCCAGCTACAATTAGTATTACTAACGCGTAAAGAATCCAGCGCCAGCGATAGAGAGTTCGCCCAATCGGGTTAAGTCGGAGTGATCCAGTTGTTTGAGCGATTTCATTCATAGCTTGCCCTCAGTTTTATGACTTGCCTCTCCGCGGACCTGACGAATCCAGGTAACGGCATTTCCCAGAGCTGAATAAAACTCATTGCGAGCTCCACTGAAACGATGGTTTTCGGCGTTTATCAAAACGTACTCTTTGGGATCGTGAGCCGCGGAGAAAAGTTTCTTGCTGACCTTCTGCGGGCTTGCAGAGTCGGAAGTACTTTCAATCATTACCAGGGGTACTGGAGTTAGCTGCGAGAGTACAGACTCAGAACGAAAACCGAAGCGCGAGTTTGCTGGATTCCGAAGGTCTGCATGGTTAGCACCTAAACCACGAACTAATTGATTTTGAGCTGGCAGTCCGATAGCGACGATGCCCGCCCAGTTATCGCGAGTAGAAATATCGGAGCCGACTGCAATTGCGAAGCCCGCCCCGAGTGACCAGCCATAAACAAAAACCGGAGTAGCAGTATCGACGTTGGCATAGCTTCGGAGAGCATCAGCGATTTGTGCGTAATCACTTGCGAGCGTTTTGATAGTTAGTGGCTTCTCAGGAGATGAAAGATCTTGCAGGTAAACCTTCGAGTCAATTCCCGCGACGGCGAACCCGATGTGAGCTAATTGCTGTGCGGTGCGTGGTGCTAATCCGCGCCAACCACCATCGCCGCAGGCATAAATTGCAAGAACTTTTGCGGTTGCTGTTCGCGGCCGATAAAAATGTACTTTGAATGATTGCTCACGAATTGCGACCTCTCGATCCTCTGTCAATACATCCTCGTAGGTCTTGATATCGTCCGGGTCGTAATGATCCGGAGGGATTTGAGCCTGGTCGTTTTTTGTTTGTTGTTGACTGGTCCTGGAAGAAGATGATCCAGCCGGCGTTTGAGCCAGCAACTGTCCGGCAATCAAAGTGCTGAGGAAAACAATTACGACAGCAAAAGTGCCGAGCAAAGACCAATGACGAACGAAACTGCGTGTTTCCATGACTCCATTCTCTTAATTAACCCAACCTCGGATTTGTCTCTGGATTTGTATTCGCTTAGCAGATCGCGGACCGAAAATGCGTTTCGGACCTGGACCGTCGCATACAACATTAGGGGCGAAAGTCGTTGCTGATTGAAACAAAGATATCGGCGCTCCCAGGCAGATGGGTGATACTTGGCCTTGTAACGGTATAAATGTTTGAAATCGTAAACACCTTCGACTCGCTCATAAGCGAATCGCATCAGACGTGTGAGCCGCGGGTGATAGAGAAGATCGGGATCGTCCAATTTTGCTAAAGGTGCCAGGCCCATTGAACAGATCGCGTAACCTTCATCTCGTAACTTGCGAAAGATCTCTGTCGTTAGCAGTTCCATGGTCCCGCGGATCGCATCAGTACGCCTTCGCGTGCAATCCAGGTAGTATCCATTTCTAGCCAGGACGGGTTCGCAAACGATAAAGCCCTCGATCCTTCCTCTTCCACCCTCGGACCGCGCGATAAAATATCTCTTCGCAGATTTACGCTCGAGAGACAACGATCCAAGCAAGAAACCCATTTCGTGATTTCCTTTTTCTCGAAGCCATTCGGCTGACACCGAGCGCAACTCGTCGTTAATTTTTTTCGCACCCAATGCAAACGGATGGTGCTCAAGGATTACAACTCCCTCGCGCCGTGCTTTGTTTGTTGCAGCCCTAACGAGCTCCATCCGTCCCCCCGCAAGAGTGAATTTATCCAGCTCAAAAATAGCTTCATTTCCGATGTGCACATCCTTGAAACCATTGCGACGAAATCCAGATAGTGTCTCTGGCGTTATTTGATAAGCACAGACAGCTCTTCGATCCATTGCCACCAGAAAGTCTTTCAGGAGCAGATCCACTTCCGCGGGATCGCAGATCGGATCTCCTCCGATTACTGCGACCCCGGCACTTATTTGATAGGCGATAAAGCCGTCAACCCGTGGCGATGTGAAATAACGCTTTGAGCCTTCGAGTAAAACGTAAGAAGTGGAATTAGTACCGTACCTCCTTATCCAGGCCTCAAGTTGTTCACGGCCTGGTCGAATTTCAAAGTCGGGGCTTGTGTGCGTTCTTCTATTTATCGAAGAACGTTTGATTAGTTGCATAAACTTTTCCGATCAGTAACTAAGCTTACTGAGCGATTTCGATTTGGGAACGTGCCTCCCGTGCTTCTTCGACTTGTGACCGTGACGGTGGTGACGATGGTGATGATGATTCATCGCGCGAGTCGTCGTACTGGCATTGGTCGACTCTGACGTTGTCCTGTCACCGGGCTTCTTTTCATTTGCGCCAAACGTAGCCGGCGCGATTGCAAAAATGCTTGCCAGTGCGAACGTAATTAAGTGGTTGGTTTTGATCATTTCTACTCTCTCCGAACAGTGCTGTGAAAGGCTGGGAAGACTTCATTCACGGACCAATGTTCGCAACGGGTATGCCATCATTTCGAAATGGCAATTCTTTTCTGAATTGTGAGTCGGAAGGTCCAGGAGGTGTGACGCCTTTGTGTGAAAACGCAGAACCGCCACAGCGACAGGCGAGTGGGCCCCGAGGTGAGTGGCGGATTGTGTGACGGGGCGAGTGGGAGATGGGGCGAACGGGGTGAGTGGGAGATTGGGCGAACGGGGTGAGTGGGAGACTGGGCGACGGGGGCGAGTGGGAGATTGGGCGACGGGGGCAAGTGGGAGATTGGGTGATCTCAGATCGCAAATTTGAGATCTCACAGTAGTGCATTGAGATCCCAAAATCTCGAGAATCGAAAATTCCGTTAGATCTAAAACTGTGAGATCTAAGATTTGAGATCTGAGATCACCCTGACCCACTCGCCCCGTCGCCCCATCACCCACTCGCTCCGTCGCCCACACTCGCCCCGTCGCCCATCACCCACTCGCCTCGTCGCCAGTCGCGTAGGCCCAATCCTTGCCTATACAACTAAGGTGGCTCAAAAAACTTCAAACGAGCATAATCTCCCCTGGTATATGCGCCCGCTGAAGCTTCATACAAAGGCGACATTGGTAGCCTCCGTCGTGACCATTGGCATGCTCACGGCCGCCCTCTTAATTACAAGTGCTGGTATTGCAAACCTTGAGCGAGAGGACGACAAGGCATTTGCCGAACTCCAGGCTGTAAATCTTGCAGCTCATGTAAGCGACATGCCGACACCTCACGACATACAGGCGTTGCAGCGGGCGGTGAATCTGGTAATGGGGGCGCGCCCGAATCTGGTTAGCGTGCGAGTGTGGGATCGCTCGGGTGGAGAATTCGTCGAACGAGTTGCGTCAACTGGTAGTGCCCCTGCTGAGGTTATGTCAGATGACACCAAGGAGGCCCTGCGAAGTGGCCTGGCTTCAAAGGTCATCAGCAGCCGGCCGGATGGGAGTGATAAATCTTTATTTCGGATATTCGTGCCCGTTACTTCCGATGGCCGTTTGAGTGGCGCCGTAGAAGTAACGGAACGCTTCGACAGTATTTGGTCCGTCGCGGTGCGCTACGCCAGAAAAACATTTTGGATGTCGCTTGCTGCGATCGTTTTGATCACTTTAGGCAATCATCTTCTCTTTCGCTATCTTGTCTACAAGCCCATCGATCATCTTCTGGCCGCAATGTCTCGTGCTAAGGCGGGCGACCTCCAAGCGCACGTGCCGGCGCGTGCAGCTGACGAGCTTGGATTACTTTCTAAAGAATTTAACAGCATGATTCACCAGGTCAGTGAGATGACTAAGGAGCGGGAGGCACAACAGGCTGTCCTTGAGCAGAGAGTCCGCGAAGCAACAGTCGAGCTCGAGGAACGAAATCGACAATTGAAAGATACGAACCTCGAACTTTGGCACACCACCAGGCGAATGAATGAACTCGGACGCCTTGCTGCCGCGGGACAGATGGCCGCGCAATTCGCCCATGAAGTTGGCACGCCGCTTAATCTGATAAGTGGCCACGTGCAACTGTTAGAGTTGGATTTGGCTCGAAATCCGCGCGAAGCGGAAGCGCGTCTGAAGATCATCAGTGCACAGATTGAGCGTATCGAGCGAATCGTGCGGGGTATGCTTGATCGAACTCATTTTGAAACGCAGTTGACAGCGGTTGATTTGAACCAGCTCTTACAGCATCTCCTTGATGCTACTTCCACTACACTCGACAGACGCAACGTTAGTCTGGTTCAGAGGTTTGAACCAGATCTGCCTGTCATTAATGGTTCATCGGACCGGTTGCAACAACTATTTCTTAATCTGATCAACAACGCGTTGGATGCAATGCCCAGCGGCGGTCAGCTCACTGTGTCAACGCTCACTGAGGCACGCGGCGCAGGCGAGTCAGCAAACGTCGTTGTTGATTTTTCAGATAATGGCTCAGGGATGACTCCAGAGACAATGAGTCGGATCTTTGATCCGTTGTACACCACAAAAGCTCCGGGTCAGGGCACTGGCTTAGGACTTGTCATTGTTAGTCAGGTAGTGAAGGAACATGGGGCCACTGTCGACGTTGAGAGTAACCCCGGAGAAGGCACTCGCTTTCGCTTAACATTCCCCGCAAGTGATGCTGAACGAAAGTCGTATGAAGATGCAAATATTGAGGTAAATGTGCTGTGAAGCGAGTTTTGGTTGTTGACGATGATCGCGCCTCTTGTGACTTGCTACGAGAGATATTTGTAAGTCAGGACTGGCAAGTTGAGACAGCAGTCACACCCGATGAGGCGCTACAAAAGGCTTACGCTAACAAATTTGACCTGGTAGTAAGTGACATAAACCTTGAAGCTGAGAAAAGTGGACTCGACTTGTTGAAGGATCTCCGTGAACAGTGTCCTGTCATTCTCGTCACTGCATTCGGGAGCCTTGACGCTGCGGTAACCGCAACTCGTGAAGGTGCCTGGGACTTCATATCCAAACCGTTCAAAGTTGAAGAGGTGATCGCTGTTGCGCAGCAGGCACTAGAGCAGTCCAGTGCTTCCGAGAAGGAGAAATCCGATCCGTTGCATGCTTCGCTCGGATACGAAGAACTGGGACTCGTCGGGCGAGCACCGGCGATGATCGAACTTTACAAATCAATCGCCAGGGTCGCCCCAACGAAAGCTACCGTGTTGGTGACTGGTGAATCGGGCACCGGCAAAGAGTTGGTTGCTCGTGCAATTCACAAGCATAGTCAACGTGCCAACAATGCGTTTGTTCCTGTGAATTGTGGCGCATTAACCGAAACACTGCTCGAAGCAGAGCTGTTTGGTCATGTACGAGGTGCGTTTACGGGAGCTGCGACTGATCGAAAAGGCCTATGGGCAGAAGCTGATGGTGGAACACTGTTCCTCGATGAGATCGGCGAAACCAGTCCGGCTATGCAGGTAAAACTTTTGCGTGCGTTGCAAGAAGGTGAGATTCGTCGCGTTGGTGCTACGAAAACAGAAAGAATCGACACGCGCGTAATTGCGGCAACCAATCGAAACCTTGAGAAGGAAGTAAAGAATGGGGCCTTCCGAGAAGATCTGTTTTATCGCTTAAGCGTCGTCACTTTGCCTGTACCACCGTTAAGGGAACGTCGCACGGATATTCCCTTACTTGCCGAGCGCTTTCTAATGCTCGCGTCGGAAAGGGTTGAGCGTGGTCCATTCCACTTTGCTGATGAGACGATCCGAACGCTGGTCGCCTACGACTGGCCGGGCAACGTGCGAGAGCTGGAATCTGCTGTTGAACATGCCACCTTGCGTACCCGTGGGAATGAGATTGCTTCGAGTGATCTGCCGGAGAAACTTCAGTCAGCGGAAGTTAAAGCTGCGGCACAGGCGCCGCTCATGACACTTTATGGTGATCTGCCGACGCTCGCGGAGGTTGAGCGTCGTTACTTGATCTATGTGTTAGATAGTTTGAGCGGCAACAGATCTCGTGCCGCTGAAGTTATGGGGATTGATCGACGAACTCTCTATCGAATGGCGGAACGATTTGGAATCAAGCTCAATGGAGAGTGAGGTACGGAGCTGTGTCACGGGGCAGTAGCCCGACTGTCAAGGAGGGCTTACCTCGAGCTTCTTGAGCCCTCCTTGACAGTCGGGCTACCGCCCCTACGACTTCAATAACTGACCGCTTCAAGCTTCTCGTCTACCTCTTTGAGTGCTGTAGTAGCACTTCCTATCCTGCCGCTTCGAATCAATGCCTTAACGGTTTCAAGCTGTGCGTTTGTTGCTTGCAATTGATCTCTAATGAGGCTTTTGTCTGACTTTCGAGAAAGAGCACGCTGAGTCGCGTCTGTGGCTTGTTCCAGAGCGTTCAAAGCTGGCTCGTTTTGCTTCCGTTTCAAATAGATCACCGCAGCGGCTACACGATCACCTGCCGTTTCAATGTCAGGATCAGCTTCGGGCAATTGAGTGGCGGCAGGGAGTGGAGCCACTGAAATTGGCGCCGTTTGCCTGGAGTCAACCGTAATCGTTTCTACTGATGGTTTCGATCGCGATGACGCGAAGTAGATCATCAGCGAGACCGCCAGAAGTAGTGACAAAGCATAGTAGGTTATTCGCCATTTGTTCGATGGATTGGGGACTTCGTGTAACATCTCAGACACACCTTTCGAAACCGACTTGTGTCAGCATCGCAAGCGAGGTGCCAGTTAGCAGCTGGACAAACAGACGAGATTTTTTGGGGTAATTTTGCTTTTCGAGTCAGGTTTGAACTGGAAAAGAGTGTGGCATCTGCGCTTGAATCACCAAACTCGCCACGCAATGTAAATCTAAACCTCGATAGTTGGCCGAAGGTCGGTGGTATCTGACATTTTGTCCAAAGCCGATCAACGCAACACTTTAGCTACCCAATCTGCCATAGTTGGCAATATTGATTGGTCTTTTTCAAACATCAAAACACCGTGCCAACCCTTTCCGACATCACGCATTGTTGATGCTGGATTCTTTGAACTTTTTACGATGCTCTTTATTCCGGAGTCGAAGCCTTCCTCATCAGCCAGAAAGATCGCAAGATCCATATGTTCCTTCAAAAAAGATAGGCCATTGGGTGTCGTTGGACCAGTAAGAAGTAAAAGCGACTTGATCTCTCCAGTGCGACGCGCCAACTGAATCGAATTGTTCACTCCGCAGCTTGCGCCGCCGGCTGCCAGCAAATTCGCATTTACTCCAGGTTTCGACTTCAACGTTTCGAATGCGTTATCAATGTCGGTTGCTAAATTTTCGCGCGAACCACTTGCCGGTGTTTCTCCATATCCGCGATAGTCGAACGTCAATACATGTATTCCGCGTTGTGCAAGAGCCTGCCCGAGTCCGGTCCAGCTTTTGCGATCCATATTGCATTGATGTAGTAAAAGGATACCTGGACCTGGTTTGCCTGGTGAGTAATAAGTCGCGCGGAGTTTCGCGCCATCTGACGCCGCAATATCAAAATTGGTATCCTGGACTTGTGCCGACGCAACGACGGCTAGACCGAAAAGCAAAAGCAAACAGATTATTGACTTCATAGATTTCTCCCCGTCGCGAAATATATACGTACTGTAGTCATTCAGTTGCAAATTCTGTGATGAAGTGGGGCTGGCAGAGTTCAAAACGAGATGAGGAAGGGGTGACACGGTGACCGGGCGCAGAAAGTTCTCAAACGAAAGAGACGCGAACTAGCCAGACACCACAGGCTTTAGAGACTGTGTGAAAACTCAAAACGGAAAAAAACTTAACCACAAAGGCCCAAAGACACTAAGACACAAATGCAACTTATGAAGAGCGATTCGTGTCTTTGAGTCTTCGTGTCTTTGTGGTTAAGTGCATTCCAAACTTTTCACACAGTCTCTAAAAGCCTCGTGGAGTATCAACTTCTTCGCTACGGACCGAGAAAATCAACGCTCTTTGGCGCGGCTAAGCCGCGCGAGAGGACCTTCGGGGGACTTGTACTAGCGAAAAAATTGAAACTCCATCCGGCTAAAGCCTGTGGTGTCTAATTGTGGAGATTCAAATCCACTCTGTTAACATCTGAACATGTTAAAAATTGTCCAGGCTGGTGATCCGGTTTTGCGAATGCAAGGCCGATTCTTAACTAATGAGGAGATCACCAGTTCATCAATACAAAATCTGATCGAATTGATGCGCGACACAATGCGTGAGGCTCCAGGCGTCGGTCTTGCTGCCCCACAGATTGGAGAATCTCTTCAACTGGCTGTTATCGAAGATCGAGCTGACTACCTGGAACAAGCTCCACCAGAAAAGCTCCGGGAACTCCAGAGATCTCCTGTCCCGTTTCATGTGATCATCAATCCAAGGCTGGAGTTTCTCGATGACTCAAGGGCAGAGTTTTTCGAAGGTTGTCTAAGCGTAACTGGCTACCAGGCGGTTGTCAGTCGTGCGCTAAGCGTACGCGTCGAATGTTTGAACGAACGCGCTGAACCTGTGACGATCAATGCGCAAGGCTGGTACGCGCGAATCTTGCAGCACGAGATAGATCATCTGAACGGAACGTTGTACATCGATCGAATGAATACCCGCACGTTTATGTCGACCGAGGAGTAGGGAAGGCGCATTCGCAGCCATCCTTGCCGGGGAACGCATTGGGACATGAATAATGAGAAGATAATCGTAGTTGCGGGCGCCACTCGCGGCGCTGGTCGTGGGATTGCGGCAGCATTTGGTGAAGCAGGGGCGACCGTTATTTGTACGGGCCGCAGTACAGGGGGATCTGGGAAGTCAAAGTCTGATTACGATCGACCCGAAACGATCGAGGACACGGCGGAGTTAGTTACTGCTCTTGGTGGTAACGGCGTACCATTTGTCACAGACCATCTCGACCCGGAACAAGTAAAACAACTTGCAAGTCACATTGGCGATGCTTACGGTCACATTGATGTCCTGGTTAACGATATTTGGGGCGCCGAAAAACTAAAAGGTAGTCCAGGCGACTGGAACACGCCGTTGTGGGAATTTGATCTCAACAAAGGATTAAGAATTCTTCGTCTCGCTATCGATACACACTTGATAACTTCCCATTTCCTCGTTCCATTACTGATTACCAAACCCGGCGGTGTAGTTATCGAAGTCACTGATGGAACAAACGAGTACAACGCAACTCGGAAACGACTCTCCGTCTATTACGACCTTGCTAAAGTTTCTGTGAATCGGCTCGCTTTCTCCCAGGGTGAGGAGCTAGCGAAACACGGTGCGATTGCGGTTGCCGTTACTCCAGGTTGGATGCGATCTGAGATGATGCTCGACAATTTTCAAGTTTCCGAGTCGAACTGGCGTGAAGCAGTTGATCTCTCGAGAGGCGATCGCGGACTACCAGTGGCACCGCCAACCTTCTCGCTGTCCGAATCTCCTCGATATGTTGGTCGGGCAATCGTAGCGTTAGCCAGCGACCCCGAACGCGAGAAATGGAATCAGCAGTCTGTGGATTCCGGACGGCTCGCTCAGGAGTATGGCATCAGGGACCTCAACGGCTCACAACCTGATATCTGGCGTTATCTAGTTGATGAGGAAAAAGGACTCCAGGGCGCGATGGGTGACTATTTGTAACCCGGGTCTCAATACCACCAACCGCAGTTGGTGGATCGTTCATACCTAGCCTACGGAGGAAGCGAGAACCCGCGTGGGAATACCACCAACCGCAGTTGGTGGATTGTTCATACACTTTCAGCTAGCTGGCGCTTGCTTCAATAAGGTCAACCACTGCGAAGGTTCGTCTTAGGGGGCAGTATTCATTTTGGTAGGCCGCGTATGAACAATCCACCAACTGCGGTTGGTGGTATTCAGCCCGTTTGCGTGTTGCTGTCTCGGTAGGTGAGGTATGAACAATCCACCAACTGCGGTTGGTGGTATTTGCCGCATTCAATTCTTGCACTTCTTACAACAAGAGGCCCTCACCGTTGCTGAAGATCCCCGCAACACTTCCTGTCATCAACGTCGCCAGCGTTGCAGCCAATAGCGCTCTCAATCCGAGGCTGGCAAGATCGTCCCGCCGTGAAGGAGCCAGTATCGCAGTCCCACCGACAAAGATTGCTACCGCCGCAACGTGAGCAAAACCGCAAAGCGCATAACTCAAAATAACTACTGAACGCGGATCATGTATTTGTCCACTGGTGATTGACTGGGCTAGGTGGTTATACGAAACCACCTCTGTGAGTATCACTCGCTCGCCCAACAAACGGGCTGCGAGCGGGACATCATTTTGTTGGACGCCAAGCAGGAAGGCAAAAGGATAGAAAAGCCAACTTAGAATTCTGACAATTGAAAGAGGCTCACTCATTCCCAGCCAGGAACTTACAGCACCGAGGATCTTGTCTGCTAACGCCACCAGACCGAGCACCGCGATGAGCAGGGCCGAGATTCCTGCGGCGAGTTTTAGTCCCTCCATCGATCCCTCAATAATCGCGCTTATCAAATTCTTTGCACGGCCCGATTCGT
>JBKPQV010000034.1:0-13837 GCA_046734235.1 Acidobacteriota bacterium | reverse complement strand
AGCTCCCGAGTGTAGGAGAAGTGAGCTTCATTGACCTTGCTTGATGAAATTGTCGTGAACAAGTTTAGATTGAACACGTTGATTTTTGATGGGCCCTCAATACCGTTTGCGGAATTGCCATAAGTAGCGACATCAAAAGTTTGGTTTTCGTTTTTCGAGTAGTCGAAGTTGTATGAGGCTGACAGTTTATTTGCATTGTTTAGATCCCAATCAACTTTTGAAAGAAATGCGTAATTCTTGATCGGGTGCTTAACTGGTAGTGCTTCTTCCTGACTGCGCGTCGTCCGAATGAAATTTGTGAGGGCCAAACGCTGGCAGTCAGGATTTGAATTGATCAACGCTTCATTAGCGCCAATTGTTGGATTGCTGACCGGACAAGGTGTATTACCAATCACGGCACTCAAGTTGTCTCGAGTCAGGTTTTCTCGAATACCTTCAAACGCAAAAAAGTAGAACGCCTTGTCGCGCTTGATTGGGCCACCGATAGTTCCGCCGAATTGTTCGCGGTGGAAGTCTGTCAGTGGCTTGCCGTCTGACGTATTCGCTGTCAGAGCTTCCATGCGTTGGAAGTGGAAAACACTTCCGTGCACATCGTTGGTACCTGACTTGGTGATTACATTGATCACGCCGCCGGCCGTGCGTCCAAACTCGGCATTGGCGCCCGTTGCTACTACCTGAAATTCCTTAACGGCTTCTAGCGTGATGTCGATCGCGGCGCGTTGACCGCCTAGTTGTTCACCGAAGAAACCGTTGTTGTAATCGCCGCCATCGAGACTCACATTATTAAAGACTCCGCGTTGACCTGCGAAGGTGATCTCGTCGCCGTCCGGTCCCTGCACAACGCTGACGCCGGGAGTGAGAGTAAGCAGGTCTTCAAACTTACGACCAAGAATTGGGGTGGTGCTTACAGCAAGTGAGTTGATAGTTGTACTTGATTCAGTTTTTGTTGTGTCTACAGTAGGTGTTGCGGTTACGGTGACTGTTTCAGAAACTTGCGAAACCTTCATGGCCAGTTGCAGGTTAAGGGCTTGTCCGACTGTGACTTCAGCCTTTTCTGCAACCAGCGTAGCAAAACCGGTTTTGGAAATAGTTAGAGTGTAAAGACCTGGAGGGAGTTGGAGAGCGATAAAACGCCCCCCTTCGTCAGTCGCTACGGTTCTTAAAAAATTTGTTTCGGTATTTCTTATTTCAACGGCCGCGCCAGGAAGAGCTGCACCATTTGCGTCGGAAACTGTGCCCTGGATCGTTCCGGTTGTAATTTGTGTCTGTGCCTGTGCGCCTGAAACGAATGTCAGTAGCATTAAAACACTAATAACGAATCCCCTGCCTAGTGTGGGGGCACCAAAGAAAGTGCTTCGCATGTTTTGTCTCCTCGTGATTGAGCTTGCTGCTTTAACGGCCCACGAACTATATCCGTCGAACCGGGGAGTTTGGTGTTTGTAGAAAGTGAAATGATCTTAAAGGCGAGCTAACTTACTGTCAATAAATTGTTTGGACCATTGCTGATTTAATTTAACTTAATATTCAGCGCTATTTCAGGTTCAACGAGTGCCGCTTCCATGTGATTGACAAAACGACCGACGTGCAGACCATCCATCAATGCATGATGTACCTCGACCGACATCGGCAGCAGCAAGCGTCCTTCCATTTTTGTGAACCTGCCGAAAGCGATTTTAGGGACAGAATCATCACGTCCCCAGTTTCTCGCATGCGAAAAACTGGTGAAGGAAATCCAGGGTAGCGTAGTGAAGTGGATCAAGGCGTCGTGATCATCGCGGGGCGAAAACGCCCCGTCGCCTGATTTGATTTCGTTTATCGCACTGTCAGTTTCGGCAACGAACTTTTCAAAATCTTCACTATAGTCGAAGTAAACGAAGGAAAATGTTTCGTTTGGAAGTAGTAGTGTGCTGCCTCCATGTATGACTGGATGGATCACTACGCCATCTTTTCGTAGCCGATAGTGAAATTCTGTCACCTGGTTTGCTGCTTTAAGAGCGAGGAAGTGATAGGCAATGAAAGTACTGACTTTAATGCGTTTGCAAAGCACCACGAGTTTGGTTACGTCGAGATGGACGCATACGTTGAAGTAAGGTTTATCGAAGTGGCGAAAGAAATGAAACACGTCGCGTCGAGGCCACGCTTCTAAATCAAGATACTCTGGCATGGAGGTAATTGTATGCGATTACTGAGAATAGGATCTATTTGACCAATGGGACCAACTACACTAATACGCAGTCCAATAGTTTTTTGCGGTTGTGTCTAAATTTCCAGGTACCGAGTTGTTTCTAGGAACCTAATTTGAGTTTAGCTTGGTCGATGAGAACGTTGTTCCGTTCGTATGAGGGTGTCTCGCTACCGGTATCAGTGGGTGGATAATAGTGATTCTTGTAGGCAGGGTAAGCCTCCGTACGCAAATGCGAGAGCATGTGATGGCCGCGCCGGCTAGTGCGTTCATGCCGTAGCGCCGAAATGTCAACTGGAGCAACAACGATTCGCTCGCCGGGCCCTGGCGAGGCTTCAGCTAAAAGCCTGCCATCAAAATCTACGACCTGGCTACCACCGGGCCATGAGTAAGGCGGATAAAACTTCAGACGAGCGCCTTGATTTGCGGCAACAACAAACGCGATGTTTTCAATCGCACGAGCGCGATTGATTACCGTCCACCACGCCATAGGTTCAGTTGCGCCCCACGGATCCATATAAGCCGAAACGCGGATGAGTATTTCGGCGCCATTCATTGCGAGCTGGCGCATTGCCTCGGGAAACAGCCAGTCGTAACAAATCGCGCAGCCGATTTTGCCAATTGGTGTATCTGCAACAGGAAAAAGAGGTTCGTCGTAGCCGCTTAAGTCGTGCGGACTGGTGTGGACTTCATAGGGAATCCATGTGTTCACCTTTCGATATTTGTAGAGAATGCCCTCTGGTCCGATCAAGCAGGTGGTGTTGAAGATGTGACCCGGCCACTTTGGATCACTCTCAAGCATAGTTCCGCTTTGAATGTAGATATTGTGTTCCTTCGCTTTCGACTCTAATCGCTCCGTATGTTCGTTTGGGATTTGTACTGCTAATTTATCCAGCAGTTCTGACACTGTCGGAAAGACTGGAGCGCAGTGGGCAAATTCCGGAAAGACGATAAGACGAACTGGCAGGAATGGCGCTGCACCAGCAACGGCTGAATCGATCATGTTAAGTATGCGATCGGTATTTGCTCGCATGCTCTTCCGATCGATCGGGTTGGGCATGTCAGTTTGACATGCAGCGACTGAATAGCGGATGTGGTCCATTATGTTATTTAAGATTTTAGATTGCAGATTTCAGATTGTGCCGATCTATAGGATCGTATCAGTACACACCAATTCAACTGGCCTTTACGGCTGTAAGGAGTTTTCGTGTTTAATTCGTGTGACTTCGTGGATCGTTTCTTTTTGTCCAGAACAACTGAGACAATCCACGAAGTCACACGAACTAGACACGAACCAAACATTCCCGCCTCGAGCTAAATCGGACTCTTGGCGCAAACCATAGCAATCTTAAATCTGAAATCTTAAATCTGAAATTACAAACCTCTATTGCCTAACTCATATATCGTCGTTGCTGGGTGATAGTTTTTCCAGTCGAACCAGTAATCCTTCAAAACGGAAATCTGTCTTAACTGTCGACCACTCATCTGACCGCGAATAGCCTTACCACTAAAATCCCATTCACTGCCTGTTTGTGTATCAACAAAAAGCAGGTCAGATGAATCTGTCTTCTGAAGAATTTCTAAAGTCCGCCCATCAACAACACTCTCAAACGCGCGAACTGACTTTCCATCCCTGGCTACCATCAAAACAATTGGAGCGCCGCCGATCTCGTCTACTACCGGACTCTGTTTGGCTAGCACGTCCAAAGGATAAGCTTTCGATGCATTGCCTAAAGAGACGCCGACGACTAAGGTTCTTGGTTCGATTGTCTTATCCAGGGATTGGGTGGCAACCGGAACCTTTGCCATCCTTTCTTCCCAATTAGCCGGGGCATATTTCGTTGCTGGCAGGCTCGAATCAGGTTTCAATACTCTTCCATTTTGCTGTTCCTGCTTCCACAAACCAAAAGTCACTTCATCGTGAACAACTGGCCGAAGTTTCTCTCCCTTGAGAGGCCCAAAGATCGCTTCACCAGAAACCTGTTGCCAGAAGGTGCCGGTCTCTTCATCTCGCATAATAAAGTTCTGGTTGTTAATGCCTGCGAGATGAAAGTGAAGAACTTTGCCGTTTACTGTTGTCTCCCACACCAGACCGGTGTGACAGAGCGTTCAATAAGTGGCGACTACCGGTGTCCCTCCCACGACGTCCTGAACAAGATGGTGATACGCCATTAAGCGAACCGGGTAAGCGGCAGCTTCACCGTTATTTTTGACGGCCATGACCATGTCGCTATCCTGAACAAAGTCGGTTTGGCTTGCGGGTGAATAAGCGACATTCTCATGTGGATGAAATAACCACTCGAAATGATTTTGGCGCGCCATCCACGTTGCAGCAAATAAAGGTATTGCAAGCAATACGAGGAAAAGTTTGCCGAACCAACGCGCACCATTCCACAAAAGTGCAGCGAGTAATGCGAAAGCTAACGAGGCGACAATTGTTAAGGTTGGAGAAACGCGTCTCATCGCTAGCGATACTTCCAATCCGCGAGTCGTCTGCGCCTTGAATGGTTGGATGATCCAGATCGGAGTTATTACAATGATTAATCCGATCATTAGAACTATCAACAATCCTAACCAAATCAGTCTACGGCTACCTTTTGAACGGTTAGTCGACTTTGTTATACGCGGCATTGCGTTATGATAGCGCATATATTCACACCACATGTTAGGAAACAAAAAATAATCTATGTCTACGCAGAAACGAGTTGGAGTATTAACCGGCGGTGGAGACGCGCCGGGATTAAATCCCGCTATCAAGGGATTGGTTTATCGCGGTTCTGAATTGGGTCTTAGCGTTGTCGGTTTGTATGACGGTTGGAGAGGTTTGATGAATCCCTTGCCGGATGTCTTTCCGCTTGATCGAGAAACTGTTCGCCGCTGGGACCGGGATGGAGGCACAAACTTGGGTTCTTCCCGCACTAATCCTTTCAAGCAGCATGGAGCTGATGGTTCACCACAGGATTTGTCTGATGAAGCAATTGAGAATTTCAAGGCATTGCAACTCGATGCCATCGTCGCTTGTGGAGGAGAAGACACGCTCGGTGTTGCCGCAAAGCTCAGCGCAAAAGGAATTCCCATCGTAGGAGTGCCTAAAACAATCGATAAAGATCTAGCTGCTACGGATTACACTCTTGGTTTTGACACGGCGCTGCGCAATGTTACTGAAATAATCGAACGCTCACGCACTCCGGCTGGTTCGCATGGTTGGGTTCAAATCGTTGAGGTCATGGGCCGGCATGCAGGCCATCTGGCGTTGTGGTCAGGACTGGCTGGTCAGGCCCATCTCATCTTGATTCCGGAACATCCATTCAGATATGAGCGTGTGTTTAAGATGTTGACTGATCGTTTAGGTGAACCAGGACTTAGTCGGGGTGCCGCGCGACGTCCACGTTATGCCGTGATTGTTGTTGCAGAGGGAGCGCGTGCAGAAGGTGGTGAGATGATCACCATCGACGATCGTCATGATCCTTTTGGACACGTCCGTCTCGGTGGTATTGGCGAAGTAATTGCACGTCGGATTGCGAGTGAAACACCATATGAAGCGCGCGCAGTGATGTTAGGTCACCCGCAACGTGGTGGCTCGCCTAGTCCCGTAGATCGCGTTATGGGTATGATGTTTGGTTCGAAAGCGGCCGAGGCAATTGCTGCGGGTGATTTCGGCAAGATGATCTCAGCTCGAGGCGTCGCGCCTGCGTGTGATTTGTCGTTAGTTGATATCTCCAAGGTGGTCGGAACAATCAATACGGTTGACGTCGAGAAGTACTACGATACCGAGAGGTATCACTTTAAGAGGATAGGGATGTAGAGTTATTTCAGATTTTAGATTGCAGATTTCAGATTGAAGTCAGTGGAATAGGACCTATAGGTCGAATAAGTCCAATGGGTCCTATCCCTGATCAAATCATTTAGATGGCGATGCTGATGCAGATGCCGAAGGTGATGGCGAAGGCGTTGGCTGAAGCACAAACACAATTGGACTTTGCGCAGTTACGCCTTTGCTTTCCTGGATCACAATCGATTGGTTAGGTTTGATGTTAGAAACTGAATCCTTTCCCCCTCCTGGCCAGCTAACCTCTACAGTAAGCGTTACACTTTCATCCGGTGTACCAATTCCGAAAACCAGTGGCAGTTCACTCTGCGAAGCGTAACTCGAGCCAGTTCGCACCATTTGTTGTTGCTTCGCACCTTTCGATGTCTTAACGGTAACGATCGCGCCAATTCCATCACGGTTTGCTTTAGCGCCCACCAGCTTCACGCGCAGTAAATCATTTTGATTTGCATTATCGTTGCGCAACAATCTTGCCGGTCCGTTATTGGTAGTAATCAGGAGATCGAGATCGCCGTCGTTGTCATAATCGCAATAAGCTGCACCGCGGCCCACTATCGAGCGCTGCATCGCCTTACCTAATTTAGACGTCACTTCCTCAAACTTCTTTTTGCCTTTGTTGTGAAACACATGTGGTGGTTGAGCATACTTCACATTCGGTTGCACAACGGCGATGTCGTCGGAAACGTGCCCGTTTGCAGCAAAGATATCGAGTAGTCCGTCGAGATCGTAATCAAAGAAAAAGGTCGCGAATGTCAGCGACTGTGCAGATTGTTTCCCGATCCCAGACGTTGGTGCTTCATCAGTAAAGAGACCTGAACCGTCGTTGTGGTACAGGGCCATACTTTCGTTTGTGAAGTTGCCAATGATCACGCTTGGCCTGCCTGAGCCATCGTAGTCAGCTGCATCGACACCCATTCCTGCGCGTGCAGTTCCAGAGGAGCTAAACGCAACACCCGCTGCGATACCTTCGTCCGTAAATGTTCCGTTCTTGTTGTTGTGATATAGCTTGTTGGGCTCGGTATCGTTGGCCACAAACATGTCCATCCAGCCATCGTTGTCGTAATCGAGCAAGGCAATACCCAACGTCTTACCCGAAGGGTCAGCAACGCCCGCCTTTTGTGTCGCGTTTTCGAATGTGCCGTTACCGCGATTGTGATAGAGAGTGCCACTCTGTCCTTTATATGTCTGGGGCGTGCAATACGACTTGTTTTTATTGTCCAGCGTGCAATAAATATCTTTCTCTGGACTCCACTCAACGTAATTACCTACAAACAAATCAAGCTTCCCGTCGTTGTCATAATCAAGCCAGGCTGCACTGGTGGAGAATCCTGGATCCCCAACACCGGCTCGAGTTGTTACATCGGAGAATTTTCCGCCGCCGAGATTTCTGAAAAGATGGTTTGGGCCAACACACGTAATGTAAATATCATCGTTTCCGTCGTTGTCGTAATCACCTACCGCGACACCAATTCCATACATCTCAACGCCGAGTCCAGCCTGTCCGGCGACATTTGTAAACGTGCCGTCCTTGTTGTTGTGATACAGAGCAAGAAACGACTTAGGGCCTTTTTGTTCGGGCCAATTCATTGAATTCACAAGGATAATGTCCTGCCAGCCGTCGTTGTCGTAATCGATGAATGCACAACCAGATCCAATCGTCTCCGGTAAATATTTTTTTCCGAATGCGCCACTATTGTGTTTGAAACGAATGCCCGCCTGCGCTGTGACATCGGTGAATTCGATTGCACCAGAAGGCCGCGGTGGTGTGGGACTCGCGCTGGGTGAGGGGGATGCAGCCGCCACTTCGGTTGGTTGTGATGTCGTAGGTGCAGGTGCTTGTTTGCAGGAGGTTAGTAACGCGATAGTTATGAAAAGGATGAATAGGATACGCATGGTTAGTTAGGGTCAGAGGTCAGTAGTTAGTAGCCAGTGGTCAGTGGTCCAGTGGTCAGTAGTCAGTGGTCAGTAGTCAGTGGTCAGTTGGTCTTTGGTCTTGGGTTCTGGGTTCCGTATTTGGGCTCTCGAACAATTAAGAAAGCTGGTATACCCAAGACCAAAGACCAGAGACCAAAGACCAAAGAACAAAGGACAAAGGACAAAGAACAACTGACCACTGACTACTGGCTACGAACCTTCTTACTTTCCCACCAGATCTCGATCAAGTTAGCCGCTGGTCCAACAAGAAACAACGCATAGAATGGCGCATACACTACTTCCATCAATCGCAAGATGAATTCGACAAACGCAACTAAGATCACAACGATACATTGGCCAACTTTTGTCTTAACTGTGGTCTTCGGATCCGTGATCATGAAGAACACAAACAGTTGATACATCGGCCCTGTGATCGGCGCGATTTCCGACTGCCACGGATGACCTGTGATCCAGCTTCGTAAAAAAGCAAAGAGAAAGAAGAAGACAACGTAAGTCGCGCTTATATGAAACCGTTTTGCCCGATAAATAATGATTGAGCCCAGTATCCAGATTACAAGCATTGGACCAATGAAGTTGCCCCACTGGATGCTCAAGCCAGCGACTGTTTCCGCGCCGAGGAAAAACAGGACCGACAGGCCGAAATTTGAGGGATTCCAAAGATGTCGACCCTTAACCCTCAGTACATATTTCGACATGATCGATATCGCACTGCACAACGCGAACGGCCAGAACGCTGGCGAACGAACAATCATGCCTACGCTAATTCCACTGATATAAGCGCTCGCAAGATTCAGCCACTTACCGTAGAAGATTCGACCGAGGATTAATTCCGTTACGAGGGCTGTAGCAATTGCTAGTGCCGTTTTTGGATAACTCTCGAGGATGCCGTAGGAGAGGTGGCCGACAAGAAGAATGAAGGTAATGAACAGAGGCGCAATGTAGCGGTTGTCCAAACGTAGTTTGGGCTTACGCAGTTCGGTAACGGCTACTGTATTTCCTGTCGATTCGCTCACACTTGCTCCTATGTTTCCTTTACCGTATTAATCTGATTCAAAATCGGGTTCGCAACTGTTTGCGTTTTTCCTGATGGCCAGCGAATTTCAACTTTCTCAATCTTTGGGTTCTTCCCCAGACCAAAATGCAAACGTCGCTGGTTCTGCGCGCAGAATCCGCTGCCGCCTAAAACTGACTGTGCCTGTTTCTTGCCATTCCAATAGACTCGGACCTCGGCCCCAATAGCGCTACGGTTACTTGCGCTACCTTCCAAATCAAAATCGATAAATTTGTTCTCGGCTACGCCACTATTCTTGTAGACAAGCAAAGGCCCCTTTTGATTCGCGACAACAGCATCAAGAAGACCACGATTCCAAAGATCTACCAAAACCACGGAACGTCCATCAAAGTTGTCGTCAACACCGACTGCGGTCGCTACATTAACAAACTTTCCCGATCCGTCGTTTAGCCAGACTCGTTTTTGTTGATAGCCAGAGAGACTGCGACCCTCCATCGGCGGCCAGTTTGCTGCGTCAGAAATTATCGCGCTATTACCGCCGGTGATCTTGGAAAAGTCGTACCAGTAGTTCTTGTTTCGATCTAACGACACGTAACCATTTACGAGATACAAATCCTGGTTTCCATCATTGTTTAGATCGCCAAACTGTGCGCCAAAGCTCCAGCCACCGATCTCAACATCCATGTCACGCGCAAGATTTTCAAATTGCAGTTTGTCGCCCGAGGTGCCTTCCTTGGGTAACCACAGATTATTTCCCTGGATCAGCACGCCTTCTTCGGAAATGTTCGATACGTAAATTGAATAGCGCCCGTCGTTGAGCACGTCACCGATGGTGGCATTCATCCCGCTTTTGGGTGAGAAGCCGACCCCTGCTTCTTTTCCAACTTCACGAAATTGCTTGCCGTCATTGAAGTAAAGTTCAGAGATTCCGTAGTCGTTGGCGATGAACAGATCCTGATGTCCGCTGCCTCTTAAATCAGCGGCAATAGCGGCAAGTGCCCACCTGCGAGTGTCAATCCCGAGTTTTTGGCTAACCTCTTCGAACGAGCCGTCACCCAGATTGTGAAACAGATATTTGCGTCCACCGTTTTTTGCGTACTCAAAACTCTCCGGCATCATCCGAGTGTTTTTCAAATGCCAGAGGTCGACATCTTCTGCGTAATAACCGCCAAGAAAGAGATCGAGTTTTCCGTCGCCATCGTAGTCAAGCCAGATTGCCGTGTTGGCATTCACCCATGAAGGCAGGTTTGCTTTGTCAGTTACACGCGTAAATGTTTTGCCGCCGTCGTTGTGGAACAATTCCGGCTTGCCCCATTTGTACAAGAACAGATCTTCGTAACCGTCGTTGTCATAGTCGCCCCAGACAGCGCCCATCGAAACTCCGGTTGCTGGTTGATTGACATCTGCCAATCCAACATCTGGAGCGACGTCTTTGAATGTTCCGTTTCGTTCATTGTGGAACAGGCAATTCCTGGTCCCTTCACCGCTGTTAGTGACATACAAGTCTTGCCAACCATCACGATCGAAATCGACAACCGAAACGGCGGCTCCCATAGACGCGACCTGCGGCATGATGTGGTCGAGTTTGTGATCAAGTGTTGGTGCCAGGTGGACAAAGTTGATTCCGGCAGTCTTCGACACTTCTTCGAAGTGAACTCCGTATCGGTTAATTGCGGATTGAGCATCGGCCGTTGCCAGGCTCTTTTCCCGACGTGCTGAAAAGCGGCGGAGCACAATTGGAACAGCAATCAGGCCAATAAAGATGATGATTAGGACAATCTTTGCAAAACGCTTAAAGGACATTACTTAGTTCTCAATGATCGAATAAAAACGTCAGGCGTAACATAACGCGTGTGATATTTCTGCCAGTCCTGGGGATACTTCTTGTAAACAAATTCATCTTCCAGCTTAGTTGGCGGCGTGATGTATTGCTGTTTCTCGTGATATGGCAATGGCAAAACAGTCTTGGAAAAAGTCGAATTGTAATCGCCGTCTTTGATCCAGCCATCGCCTATGATCAAGTAATCGCGAAGCCAACCAGCGGGAGGCGCTGGTTGCTCGGCAAAACGAAACGACATCTCGTCGCCGGCATTCATGATCACATAGCGATCGTCGGCCTTAGCCAGGAGTTCTCGAACATCTCCAAATCGCGTGTAGTAACCAATCAAATCTCGCCAAATCTGTTTTGAACTGGCGAGTCGATTGTAATCAGGAACTTCAGGCGATGAGTCGTTGGGCTGGTTAATGACGGAGAATCCGCGAAAATGAAGATCGGCAACATTGGCTTCCAGGCGCACCGTCTTTAATTCAGTGGCTATTCCCTTGGCCCATTCTAAACAGTCCCAATAAATTTCGAGTGTTGTTCTCAACCGAATGCGTTTTGGAGTACCAGGGCGGAAAACATTGCTCAAATCAATCAGACTGATCTTCTTGCGTCCGGCCGGAAATCCCAGGTTAGGCTGTGCAACCGCCCAACCGCCTTTTCCGTCCGCCACTTCGAGGCTGATTGGTTTAGCGGGTGAGTTGTTTCCCTGGCTGATTGCTACGTTGACCGATGAATCCGTTGGGTGCATCCATCCATGAGCAATCAAATAGAGAGGGCCATCAACGGGAACATCGTCACCAAGATCAACTTCAACATAATGGTCTCGAGTGACTCCCTGGTAACGACCGCGGCCAAATGTATCGAGATATTTTTCATCCAGGGTAGTGACGACGTCTGTTACCTCTTTACCCTGGTCGTCCCACGCGTGCGCAATTTTGCGTGGTGTCTCAACAGTCGTAATTGCAAGCTTCGCTGGTGGAATAACAAATCTTTCATCAACAAAAATATCTGTGCCTGCCGGATGATCGACGACCATGAGTCCCAATTGATCGTAATAATAGGTTTCCCACAGTTCCGCAGTTATCCGCAGATCATAGTAGCCATCCTGGGCGACGAGTTGGTCGCCGCGGATTTTGTACCATTCTTCAGTTGCTTCCACCTTCGCGGTACCCAGCGTGTTAATGCGCAGACCGATTGCAGAGCTCCACGGCACAGCATCCTTAACAAATTTCATTTCCTTTCCGTCGTACGCGAAAAGGAAGGGGCACGAACCCTTCAATCGTTGTTCCGCGAGAATCATTTGATCAGCCTTAGTTTCAAACTCCGCTCGCACTGCTCCATTGGGCCAGACAATTCGAACAACATCTGCACCACTTTGTTCACCAAGGCCAAAGTGGACCAGCGGTCCTGTTACTAATTGTCTCTGCACAAGCAAGCCGGCGCGTATTTCCATTTCGCCGCCTATGCCGAAACTATTGATTCGTTGATCCCCAACAGCCTTTGCTGCGCGCGGGCGAATGACCTGCCAGTGATAGTTCTTAGAACCGTGGTTTAGTTTTTGAACTGCCTCACCGCTTTGATTAACCGCTAGCAGATCCAATCGTCCATCTGAGTTTAGGTCCGCTACTCCGGTGACAAACTCTGAACCAAGAGCGTTATTCTGAAGCAGGTTCAGTTTCGAATCCTTGTCTCCGAGCCAAACGATAGCCCCAGCCGATCCTTGCGACTCAGCCCCTCTACCAAAGGTGAGAAGGAGATCGTTGGCGCCGTTGTTATCTAAATCAAGGATAGTTAAATAGAAGTCTTGATTTATATGCTTTGAAACTTCATCAAGCGATGCGACTTGAGCCGCTTCCAACTGTTCTTCATCCTTATCCGAAATGCGAACGATGGCGCCGTTGTCCTGGACCGCCACCACATCCAGAACTCCATCTTGATTTAAGTCAGCGGTACTTATTGCTTTTACTGCCGACACACTCAATGGAAGCGCACGTTGCCGAAACTGTCCGCTTCTTTCATTGGCAAAGATGTGCAAGTGATGGCCAGCTTTATTCGAATCAATATTGTCAATTAACGCTGCATCGGGGTCACCATCTCCATCGATGTCGGCCCAAACAAAATCTCGGAGGCCGGCGACTTCGGAAAACGGGTGCAGCTCTATGAATGTGCCGTCGCCATTATTTCGCAGGACCGTTGGTTGCTGATTTTGGTTGCTCAGCACGATGTCCAGATCGCCATCGGCGTCGATATCGGCAGCCCAGCTGGATTCATAGCTTTTTTTCAGTGTCGCGTCCGATAGTTTGGTCTCGCCAGTTACATCAATAAATTTCGAATTGTCTTGTTTAAGAAGACGAAGCCCTCCTGATCCAGCAAGTACCAGGTCTGTTTTAAAGTCGTAATTGAAGTCAAGGGGTGTAACGCTTCCAACACCGGGAGGATTTCCTGACGAGGTATTAGGGAACGGGTAAGTATCTTTGCCAATCAAAATCTCGCGTTCGTTTACAAGAACCGGTATTTGAGCACCTTCACCATCGAACGATAGCGCCGTCACATAGTTCCACTTCTTATCACTGGCTATGGCCTGATTTTCGAATCGGATATCTGTATCAGCTGTAGCTGGCTCAAATGAGGGTGTCTCGATTAGCAATAATGAAGTGAATGGTTGAGCCTCTTCTCCGGGTGCTGGCTTAATGAAAGCAAGGTCGCGACGATATTCTGGGACACGAACAAGAACGTTGCGTAAGAAAGTGAGGCGCAATCCCACCGCTGCCGGATCACTCCCGTTTGCGGCAGTCTTAACGGTATCCATCTGTTGCTGAACTTCTGGTGGCCAACTTGTTGCTCGTGCTGCAAGTTTAGCAATAGTAGCTTGTAAAGTTTGACTGTCACCGCGTTTTGCTGCGATCCTAGCGAGTTCCACGAGGACAGCGACGTTGTTAGGTTGCGCATCAACCAGTTTTTGAATAAGCGCCTGAAAGTCTCTGGCGCTGCTTTCGCTGTTAAGTCTTTCCGTTTCTTCGGCGAGCTTGTAGATAGCAATCAAATTCCTGTCTC
>JBKPQV010000033.1:0-4378 GCA_046734235.1 Acidobacteriota bacterium | reverse complement strand
TCTGTTGAAGAAGTCGTTCGTGAACACTGGCAGCGATTTGGACGCAGTTATTACCAGCGACACGATTTTGAAGGACTCGATAAAGATGCTGCTGCCCAAATGCTTTCGGGAGTACGAGAAAAAATTCCTGGTCTCAAAGGTCAGAAGTTTGGCGGCGATATCGTAGAAGTTGCAGATGAATTTGGCTATACCGATCCTGTTGATGGAAGCACAACCGAGAAGCAAGGGATTCGACTTTTGTTAGCCGATGGATCGCGCGCTGTATTTAGACTATCTGGTACAGGCACCACCGGCGCAACTTTAAGATTGTATGTTGAACGCTTTCGCAACGATGGCGGGACAGCGAAGATCGAAGAAATCTTAGCGCCCCTCTTAACGGATGCGAAAGAAATACTGCGGCTTCGGGAATTGTGCGGACGTGACGAAGCGAACGTTATAACTTAAACAGTGAACTGAGATTAGGTCATTTCAGATTTCAGATTGCAGTTGGTGACATGATCATCAAAATCTGAAATCTACAATTGAAATCTGAAATGACCTAATCTCAGTTCACGTGTTGCTAATTCTTACTCTGAATACTTCTTAATAATCGTTTCCCTGATCTGATCTGGCGTCATGCCATCTTCCTTCTGAAGCTTGTAAGCCAACAGCGCTTCGTCGATACAAACAACACAGTGCGAAGCGTGAGCGTCTTCAAAGCAGGTGTGCAGACTCTTGTGCCCAGCCGATTGATCGCAATGGCAATAACACGGAAGCTGCGCCAGGATTTGTGGAATCGCCTTGGCCGCTGCGTAACCTTCGCGAGCCTTTCCAAAAAAATCATTTGGAGAAAGAGTCGGCTTCAGGTTTTCCACGGAGGTCTGGAAGGCCGGCACCCGAGGTTTCGCAGGTATCGATGAAACAGCAGCTGTCTCATGATTGTGTGGTTTAGGCTTTTGACCCGAACCCCATGCCATCAATGCGGCGCCCAATGCTAATGTCACGATGCCGAATATCAATAGCTTGTTTTTCATTTTGCAATTAGTCCGATCTTTCCTAAGCTACTCCGCCTTCATATTAACATCATCTGCCAATATCCTTCGTCGTCGTTCTTTATAGACCAGTTTGTCTTACAATCGGGGCACAAATGACGATAACGGGCACTGAAAATCGGGCACTCGGATATGTCGTTGGGCTGCTGGGCCTTGCAGTTGCCACTGGTTGTTTAAAACTGGTAGGCGTGCATGTTAATCCAACGACAGTAGCACTGGTCTTTTTACTTATCGTCCTATTCATAGCGACTCGCTGGGGAAGTACCGCGGCAGCAGTGATTTCCGTTATCGCGATGCTGTGTTTCAACTTTTTCTTTCTGCCACCGTTCGGAACTCTTACGATCGCTGCTCCAGATAACTGGGTCGCTCTGACCGCCTTTCTGATTACCGCGATAACTGCAGGCCAATTGTCAGCGAGAGCCAGGCGGCGAGCAGAAGAAGCAGAGGCCGGGAGAAAACAGATCGAACGACTGTATGCTGAGTTACGCGACGCATTTGAACGAGCAAGCCACGCTGAAGCACTGCGACAAAGCGAAAAACTCAAGTCAGCTTTGCTCGATGCCGTTACGCATGACCTGCGTACTCCGTTAGCGTCGATCAAAGCATCAATAACGACCCTACTGGACGAAGTTAGAAAGCCATCTGAAAGTGAACGAACTGTCGCTCTCGACGCGGATGCACGTATTGAGATGATGGAAGTAATTGATGAGGAGTCAGATCGTTTGAATCGTTTTATCGGCGGACTGATCGAATTGGCACGGATTGAATCGGGCGATCTTCAGCTGAGACGAAACTGGGGAACTGTCGATGAGATAGTATCGACAGCGTTGTCACGGGCGGCCAATCTTACTAAGTCGCGAAACGTTGAGGTCAATACTGAACCAGAGCTCCCGGTCGTAAGAGTTGATGAGCGAGCTGTTAGTGAAGTCGTCTATACACTCGTTGACAATGCCGTCAAATATTCTCCACCAGGCAGTGATATTAGAATCAACACCAGGCGGTTCGGTGAGGGAATGATCATGATGAGCGTAGAAGACGAGGGTGCGGGGGTGCCTGTCAATTTGCGTGACCGGGTTTTTGATAAATTCTTCCGCGCTACTCCTGATGGGAATCCTGGCGGTCACCAACCGACTGGAACTGGAATGGGTCTCGCAATAGCGAAAGGCATTATTGAGGCTCACCGCGGTCAGATTTGGATCGAATCAGGCATGAACGGAAGCGGCACTCGTGTAGTCTTTACGTTGCCGATAGGTGATGACGAAGAGCAACCTCAATAAGGAATCTATGAATGAAAAGCCCCGAATTCTGGTGGTTGACGATGAACCGCAGCTGGCACGCGTTCTGAGGACTGGTCTTAAATCGCGAGGTTATGATGTGTTGGCGGCCGAAGACGGAATAGGTGGTTTTGATCTCTTTCAAACCTGGAAACCCGATCTGGTAATTACAGATCTCGCAATGCCGAACATGGATGGCTTGGAGCTCTGTCGAAAACTACGATCAGTCTCGCAAGTTCCTATCATTATCCTCTCGGCCAAAGGAGAGGAAAAGATCAAAGTAGAAGCACTTGATCTCGGCGCCGACGACTTCGTTACTAAACCATTCGGCATCGATGAGTTGCTCGCCCGGCTTCGAGCTGCACTGCGTCGATCAAAGTCAGAACCGGCGACACAAACTGAACAGACAGTTATAGAAGTAGGAGATTTTTTAGTCGACCTCGAGACTCGAAACGTTACCGTTGCTAGTCGAGAAGTTCATTTGACCCCAAAAGAGTTCGATCTACTTGTCTACTTTCTAAAGCACTCGGGAAAAGTATTAACTCACCGCACACTGCTGGCTGCCGTTTGGGGCGGCGACTACGTCGAACAAGATCAGTACCTCAGAGTGTTTGTTGGTAATTTGCGAAAAAAACTGGAAATGAACCCGGCTACTCCCCGCTACATTCTGACGGAGCCATGGGTCGGTTATCGATTTGATCCAAATGAGTAGTTAGCCCCAGGAGATCACATGCCCGCGCAGGATCTAAAACAACTATTAGAACGTATTCATACTCGTCTCGACGAAAGTCTTGTTGGAATCGGACAGATGGTTTCAGATCTCAATGCGGCTGATCTTGCGGAGTTAATTAATCAGCTGACACTAGCCGAGGCGGCAACCGTGGTTTCAATGCTGCCCGTCGCACGAGCCATTGAGATTTGCGACCAACCCACGATGAGGCGTCGTGCTGCAATTCTTGAAAAACTCGAACCACCTCGAGTTGCAGAAATCCTTGCGGGACTCTCGGCAGACGAACGAACAGATGTTGTTCAAAAAATGGGCCTGCACGAGCGACATCGAGTGGTCCCAAAACTCAGCGATGACTTACGTCATGAACTCGAAGGCCTGTTGCAGTATCCAGTGCACACTGCAGGCGGGATTATGACAACTGAGTTTGTTGAACTAAATCCCACAATGAGTGTGGGTGCTGCTCTCAAACACATACGCGACGTGGCAATAGAGAAGGAGTCGATCTATGCCTGTTATGTAATGGAGCCTGGTACGAAGCATTTGCTGGGTGCAGTTTCGTTGCGCGATCTAGTAATGGCCAATCTGGAAAGTCCGTTAACACAAGTAATGCGGTCAAGACCGATCACCGTAAACGCACTGGACGACCAGGAGGCGGTTGCCCAGAAGATCGCGAAGTACAACCTGCTCGCCGTGCCAGTATTGGAAACGGATGGAAGTGTAGTTGGCTTTGTAACTGTCGACGATGTCATCGACGTACTCGTCGAAGAAGGTACCGAAGACTTTTTGCGCATGGCGGCGGTGGAACCTGGCGCATTGGATAAGCCTTACATGCAGGTGTCGCTTCCTTTAATGATCAGAAAGCGAGCTGGATGGTTGGTGATTCTGTTCATTGGAGAAATGTTAACTGCAACAGCAATGGGCTTTTTCGAAAAAGAGATAGCCAAAGCAGTCGTGCTGGCATTGTTCGTACCGTTGATTATTTCTTCAGGCGGAAACTCTGGATCGCAGGCATCTACGCTGGTGATACGTGCGTTAGCCCTCGGTGAAGTTACGTTACGTGATTGGTGGCGGGTGATGCGACGGGAAGTGTTATCCGGTCTGGGACTAGGTTTAATACTGGGCACCATTGGCTTTCTTCGCATCACTATCTGGTCGGGCTTCTCAAATATTTATGGACCACATTGGCTGCTGGTTGCCTTCACTGTTGGTGTCGCGTTGATCGGTATTGTCTTATGGGGAACACTCTCTGGAGCCATGTTGCCATTTGTGTTAAGGAAACTAGGCTTTGATCCGGCAACCTCTTCAGCCCCTTTTGTTGCCACGCTAGTGGATGTCACCGGTCT
>JBKPQV010000032.1:0-3899 GCA_046734235.1 Acidobacteriota bacterium | reverse complement strand
GTCGCCCACTCGCGATTGGGCTAATTCTTACAGGGCTGGATTAGGCCGGCGCTTATTGGTGAAACCTTCGAGGCGATGAACTTGTCGACCTCATCTTCGATCAACTCGCCGTTGACAACAAAGGCCTTCTCGGTCAGTACGTCGCCTGTAGCGCTGACTTTGGATGGCTCGAGGAAAATGTTCCAGGGTGAACCCCAGTTGCGCGTGTCTCCGGTTAGTTGTCGATAACCATAGTGAGCGGTTTTTTGTTTGTCGTCGCGCGTCTCTGATTCAGTCACAATTGGAAACGATGGACCAGCCTCACCAAAATAAGCCTTCACATCTGCCTTGGATGCATATTCGCTAATACCAATTACTTGAAAGCCCTGGCCTTTGTACTTCTCATAAAGTTTCGCCGCGATCGGGGCTTCATTGCGCCAGTTGCCGCACCACGGGGCAAAGTAAACAATCATTACGAGCTTCTTGCCGGCAATCAGCTCTCGCAGATCGTTTGCCTTATCCGTAGTCAGATTCGGTAAAGCCCAATTCTTGTAGTTGACTGTTTTTTCGACGATTGGGGAGTATTCATGGCCTGCCTGCGCGCGGCTCAATGCTGGTGTCAGCAACAATGCGAATAAGAGAACGAATATTTTTTTCATCGCTGGTTACTCCACACTTTGAAATGTTCAGCAGCTCAATTCTTCACTGAAGCTGTTGGTGCTCCCTCGTCTAACAAGGGTTTAATTGCGGCTTCCCAACCTTGACGATCACGGGCTCCTATAATCTTTTGCCGGATACGTCCCTGGCGATCTATTAAATAGGTTGTTGGTAGTACCGACTGTTCAAACTGTACCTTAGCGTCGCTGCCCCCGAGGAGTACCTGATAGTCAAACTTCGCTACTTCCTTTTGATATGTATTCACGCCTTCGACGCTGTCGTCAAGGGATGCCCCAACAATTTTCAGCCCCTTAGGTTCGAGCTCGTGTTGTAGGGAGTTTAGTGCCGGTATTTCTTCGCGACAGGGGATGCAGTACGTCGCCCAGAAGTTTAGTAGCACAACCTGCCCTTGAAGTTCTTTCAAGCGGAACGGCTTACCTTCGAGTGTTTGAAACTCCACGTCGGGAAGTGGTTGAAAATTTTGTGCTACAGCTGGTTCTTTGCCAGGAGTCGCTTTGTTGCCATACCACCAATTCTGAAGTTTGACTACCAATTCTTCAGCGTTAGGAACATAGCGGGTCACCGTTGACGAAGCCAAAACAGTCGACTTGCCACTCATAACCAACAGACCAACCACAATAAGCACAACTCCCGATACCACTTCAACCTTGTGGAGGTGCCTCCGGAATTTTCCGTAGAACCTGAGGAAGCGATTTATTCCCAGGCCGGTTAATAGAAATGGAACGGCTAGTCCAGCTGAGTAAAATGCCGACAGGATTAGCCCACTCTTCCAGCCGCCACTTGTAGCTGCTAAACCGATAATGCCACCGAGAATTGGACCAATACACGGAGTCCAACCAGCCGCGAACGCCATTCCGAGAGTTACCGAGCCCAGGATCCCACGTGGTTTGTCATTGGAAAAGAAACGAGTGTCCTTATAGAGGGTTGAGATCTTGAGCAGCCCGATAAGTTGAAGACCAAAAGCGATGATGACAACACCACCAATGATTCTCACCCAGGGATTACTTGTGATCGCAGACCCAACCAAGCCGGCGGTTGTTCCAAGAATTAGAAAGATTGTTGAGAGGCCCGCGTTAAAAGCGAGTGAATTAATAATGACTGCGCGACGGTTACTCGTCCCTTCCTTTAACCCATCAACGCTGACGCCTGAGATCAAGGAGATGTAACCTGGGACCAGCGGCAACACACACGGAGAAAGAAACGACGCGATGCCGGCTATAAATGCGATAAGTATGCGAACAAGATCAATGTTCATAAAAACTCAAGTCTGATTTCGGATTTGGGAATTCGTAATTCGGATTTTGTGAAAATCCGCAATCCGCAATCTCAAATCCGAAATTCCCACTCACTGACTCTCACTCTTAGCGTCCACCGGTTCTTCGATTAGCTTCTTAACCATTCTGCCTAGTTCAGCGATCTCTTCTGGATCTGCGCCGGCTGAGATGTACCTGACAACGCCGCGACGATCGATCAGAAACGACGTTGGAATCGAATATGCTGCATAGTTAATAGCGTTTACATCCGAATCGGCGACAACAAAACCATACGGCAATCCGTTGCGCTTCTTAAAGTCCTTAAGATAGGTGAGCTCTTCGCCTGGAGTCATTTCACGCCCACCACCATGTCCAAAGTATTTAGTAACGCCGAGGATTACCAGGCCTTTGTCTTTATATGCTTGATGCCAAAGTTTGAGCTGCGGAAGGGTAAAACGACACGGCCCACACCAATGTGCCCAAAAATCCAGCAGTACGACTTGCCCTCGAAGATCAGTAAGTTTTGTTGGTGCCCGATCAATCCACTGCGTGCCGACAATTTCGGGCGGCACGTTCGCTGGCCCAGTCAATATTTCGTCAGTAATCTTCAGTAGATCTGCCGTTGGTGACAACGTAGCAAGCCGAAAGGTCGCAACTTTGAAAAGTCTGCCCGACGGGAAAGACAATGCAGAACGACGCAGATCTTCCACAGTCGAAATCGCCAAGTCCTTCTTTCCTGATTTCTCGTAAGCGTCAGCCAGCAGAAGTCCTGACTTCAGGAACATATCGTCACGTTTCCAAACATCAAATTTGGGTGTTCCTGCGAACTCTTTCGCGGCCACTAACATTTGCGAGGCGTGCGTGGCAGTTTGCGTAAAGTCCTTGGCGCGCAAGTAAGCGTCGGCGATCAAAAACTCCATTTGGTAACGAGCTTCAGGATTCTGAGGTTGATGTTTCCTCCATTCGTCAACGGCAGAAATCGCATCAGAAAGCTTGTCCTTTTTGACCGAATAGATCACAAGGAGTTTTCGTGCCTCCTGGGACTTCTCGCTATCAGGATTTTCTTTTAGATAGCGTTGCATCGTGGCAAGCGCTTCATCACCCCTCTCTGCGAGGTGATAGAGCAATCCGAGGAAGAATCGATCGTCGCCCTTTAATTCACGTGCTTCCAGGAGTGCGGCGTTCTTTAGTGCGAGGTCATGTTGCTCTTTCTTAACCTGAGCTTCGATTTTCGGATCGTATTCGAGCTTTTGCTTATTGAATTCCTGATACTTGCGACCAACATAACCGTTGGCATCTTCAAAAACTGCCTGCGCGGTACGGTCGTCATTCTTTGCGTCCGGAGGCGTTTGGGCCAAAACGGAAATAGCCGTTATGAGAATCACATTCACGACAGCTATTAAGTATTTCGGTTTCAGGATCTTCATATTTTTAGCTGGCTAACTCGCCACTGCTGCGAAACGATCCGGACTAAAAGGAGTGAGCTCAACGGGAACTACACTGTCGACGATCGTTCGGGAAATAAGTTCACCAGTAATCGGTGCAAGTAGGATTCCGTTTCTATAGTGCCCGGTTGCAAAAATCAGCCCGTCAATTTCACCACAAGGACCGAGGACAGGCAAACCGTCGGAGGCCCGGGGACGTAATCCAGCCCAGGAATCAAAAATTGGAAGTAATGCAGCTGATGGAGCTATTTCGAGCGCATTTTTCAGAATTGTATTTGCGCCATCCACCGTTACTTCCTTAGCAAACCCAGACTTTTCACTAGTGGAGCCTGCTAGTAATCTCCCATCCTGACGAGGCACTAAGTATCCGCGCGGGCTGTAGATTACATGGCGCGTCAATTGGGGTTTTGCAGTCAAACAAATCATCTGCCCACGAACTGGTTCAATCTTAATCGATGGCTGAAGAAACGTTGTCCACGCTCCGGCTGCTACCACTACTGTGGAACAGGGAATAAACCCGGAGCTGGTTTGAACTCCAGTAATG
>JBKPQV010000031.1:0-4646 GCA_046734235.1 Acidobacteriota bacterium | reverse complement strand
CAACGTTTCCAGCGTGAGGCACGCGCCGCTTCAGCACTGAACCATCCAAACATCTGTACTATTCACGGCATCGAGCAATTTGAATCGGCTCACTTCATCATCATGGAGCTGCTAGATGGTGAATCACTGGCTGATCGCATCCGGCGTGGTCCACTCGATATCGATACAGTTCTAACTCTTGGGGTACAGATTGTCGACGCCCTCGAATCGGCACACTCAAAAGGCATAGTTCATCGTGATCTAAAGCCTGCAAATATCTTTGTTACATCTCGGGGTCAGGCAAAAATCCTCGACTTCGGTCTCGCCAAAATCGACCAGAAGCAAAAGCCAAACGCGTCGTCGATGATGCCAACTGCTCGGCTTGATGATCTGACGACTGCGGGCGCGACTATGGGCACCGTCGCCTACATGTCACCCGAACAGGCACGGGGTGAAGTAACGGACACTCGCACCGATCTCTTTTCTTTTGGGACTGTGTTGTACCAGATGGCTACCGGCGTGCTTCCCTTCAAAGGCGAAACTTCGGCAGTCATGTTCGACTCAATCCTTAATCGCGATCCGGTGGCGGTAAATGAAGTCAAGTCCTCATTGCCCTCAGAGCTGGGCCGGATTGTTTCACAAGCGCTGGAAAAAGATCGAGACCTTCGTTATCAAAGCGCAACTGACCTGAAGACCGCGCTGAAAAGACTTAAGCGAGATCTCGACTCGGGAAGACATCTTACCGATCCGAGTGGTTTTCGTAGCCGCCCGCCATCAACGGTTCATGAGCATTCGATCGCAGTTCTCTATTTTGAAAATCTGAGTGGGATGAAAGAAGACGAGTATCTCCGTGACGGTATCACCGAAGACATCACCACTGAGCTCTCAAAGATAAAAGGACTAAAGACATTCTCTCGTGCTGTCGTGCTGGCCTACCGCGATAAATCGGTTACAGCGGGCCAGGTTGGAAAAGAGCTCGGTGCTTCATATGTTCTGATCGGCAGTCTCCGTCGTGCGGGCACACGCTTGCGAATTAACGCCCAGCTTGTCGATGCGGCAACTGACTTCCCGATGTGGTCAGAACGGTATGATCGCGAGATGAAAGACGTATTTGAGGTCCAGGACGAAATTGCCCAAAAGATCGCCGCGGCATTACGGATTACGCTCTCTCCTCAGGAACAACAGGCACTCTCAGCAAAGCCCACGGAGAACACACATGCATACGATCTTTATTTACGAGGACGAAACTATGCTCGTCGTGTAGGGCGACAGGACCTGCAGTTTGCAATTCAAATGTTCGAAAATGCAACGGCCCTCGATCCTGATTTTTCACTAGCGCACGCCGGCCTGGCAAAAGTTTGTGCCGAATACTACTACCATTTCGAACGCGATCAGCAATGGATCGATCGGGCCAAGTTCACTGCGCGAAGAGCGAGCGCTCAAGGTCACGATGCTTCTGAGATTCAAATTGCCGAGGCGTGGGTAGCTTTTGCGGATAGTCAGTACGAAGATGCAATTATAAAGTGCAAAGCGGCTCTCAGCCGAAATCCGGATGTTGATGGTGGCTATTATCTATTGGGTCGCACCCTTTTTGCCGCTGGAAGATATCAGGAAGTGGTAGACATGATGGAGGACGCGCTGGCGCATAGTGGTGAGAACTACAACACTTCAGTCCCGATCCACAATGCACTAGGGGCGCTGGGTAAAACCGAGGCACTTAAAAACTACATGCATCGTGAGATCGCTCTCTATGAGGGACATATAAAGAAAGTGCCGGAAGATGCGAGAGCCAGGGTGTTGTTGGCAATAAATTACTCGAACCAGGGTCGCTATGAAGATGCCAAGCGCGAGGCCCAGATGGCGATGGTGCTGCGTCCCGATGACGCGATGATTCTTTACAACGCCGCATGTTGTTTCTGCGCAATGAACAACATTCCGGACGCGCTAAACGCTATAAAAAAGGCTTGGGAAGCAGGTTACAGAGACTCCGTTTGGACGCGCCAGGACTCTGAGCTCGCAATTCTTCATGGCGAGCCCGAATTTGAGCGTCTTTATCCGCCAGTTACTTAAGCAGTTCCAGAGATCGGTCGGCACCGCCGCGAGGTAGACCCTTTAGGAAAGAACAAAACCACAAAGGCACGAAGACACGAAGGCACAAAAGCTACGACTCTGCCCAACAATTTGCCACAAGTGTCTTAGTGTTTTCGTGTCTTAGTGGTTAGGGTTTTCTTTACAAAGAGTATTCACAGAGGCTAATTTCCACCAATCTTGCCCGGGCCCCACAGGGCTTTTCCAGGCTTCACTCCCGTATGCTCCCCGTTCTTGAGCACCTGTTTGCCATTAACAAAAACATCCCTAACACCAACTGAGTACTGGTGCGGATTCTCAAACGTCGCGCGGTCAGCAATTGTTTGTGGGTCAAAGACAACGACGTCGGCAAACATTCCCGCGGTTAGTGATCCACGATCCTTCAAACCAAGATTGGCCGCCGGCAAACTCGTTAATCTCCTTATGGCCTCAGTAAGTGAGATCACTTTTTCTTCGCGCACATACTTGCCTAACAACCGCGCAAAATTCCCATAGGTGCGCGGGTGGGTTGAAGATCGAAGAAACACGCCTTCGGCAGATATTGACGCTGCGTCTGAACCAAATGAGACCCAAGGCTGGCGAATCTGTTTCCTGATGTTGTCTTCACTCATCAGGAAATAGATTGTGCCGATACGTGAACGATCTTCAAGCAGTAGATCCATGATCGTTTCAATTGGATCTTTCCCGCGCATTTTTGCAACTTCCGCGAGCGTCTTACCAGTAAGTGGCTTCAGACTATCGTTTCGGAAACTAGCTAATAGGATGCGTTCGGGTGAACCTGACAAGAGGTAAAGGTTTTCCCATTCATTTGTCGGCGTTCGAACTGCTTCAGCGATCTTCTTGCGCGTTTCTGGATCCTGGAGCCGCTTATAAGCAGCTTCACGTCCACCATCAAAAACCCACGGAGGTAAGGATGCGTCGAGGCCAGTTCCACCTGCAGGATACGTGTACATATCAGCAGTAATCTTCACTCCCTGCTTGCGCGCATCTTCGATCATTTTGATCACTTGATCCATCTTGGGCCAGTTTGATTCACCCGATGCTTTGAGGTGATAGATCTCGGCTGGAAGCCCTGCCTCGCGGCTGATTCGGATCGTCTCTTGCACGGCTTCAATCAACTGTCCCCCTTCACTTCGCATATGCGCGGTGTACTTACCCTTGTACTTCGCGGCGACCTTGCACAATTCAATTAACTCATCAGTCTTGGCGAAAAATGCGGGCGGATAGATCAAAGCTGTAGTAATTCCCAATGCCCCATTTTCCATCTCGCGACGTACCAGCTCACGCATCTGGTCTAACTGTGCGGGCGTGGGCGGTTTGTCTTCGAGACCAATGACGTACTCTCGAAGCGTAGGTGCGCCGATAAACGAAGCGACATTTTGCGAGATGCCTCTTTTCTCTAGATAATTGAGATACTCGCTTAACGTGGTCCACTCGATGTCGAACTTCAAATCGCCTTGTGACTCGCGGCGACGCTTTTTCATTTCATCGCTGAGCGGGCCCATTGAACTTTCACCGAATATCTGAGTAGTGACACCTTGCAGCAGTTCACTCAACGAGCGAGTATCTGCAAACCAGGAAGTCTCCGAATGGGCCAGCATATTGATGAATCCCGGAGCAACAGCCAGACCCTTGGCGTCAACGATCGTGGACGCAGTAGCGCTACTCAGGTTTCCGACTGTGGCAATGCGGTCGCCCCTGATACCCACGTCTGCTTTTACGGGTGGCCGGCCGCTTCCGTCATAAACATTGCCGCCACGGATAATGATGTCGAATGAGTTTTGAGAAGTTCCTTGCGCGTAGGTCACGACACTCAACGCAAGGATTAGAGTTGTGGACAGAATCTTATACAGTTTTTTCATAGTTGTCGGTGGAGAATTTATTGAATTTAGGCTGGGATTGTAACTGTTCATCTGAACTCTGTGCTACCTCTGTGGCCCCTGCTTTCTTTAAACCCTCTCTGAAGTTTTCACTGGCATCGAGCAAATCGCCTGACTCGTGATTGGCAACTCAATCTCGGTCCAATGCCTCTTAAAATCGACCCCGTCCCCTGTTGGCGCAGTAATAGTTTTGAGAAAAAACCCGTCTAGGTTAGACGGCTAAAGGTGGAGAGAATGCCGGGGGGCACGGGAAGTAGTTACATAAAAGCAGGACCGCTTTTTATCACGCAACAAGCATAGGGTGGGATTTACGGGATGGTTGCAAAGCAGGCGATGGTGCTTTCGTACATTGATAACTTTTGATTGCTCGCTTTCTTGTGTGTCTTATGCGCGGTGTTTTTATTCAAGCGTGTGAAGGCTAAAAAAGCCCCGGCCGCAATGCACTAACTCCTTTGTTACAGCGAACCCCAACCAACACGCCACTCCTTGGAGTGCGGTGGCCCGGCACCGCTTTGTTACAGCGAACCCCAACCAACACGCCACTCCTTGGAGTGCGGTGGCCCGGCACCGCTTTGTTACAGCGAAACTCAACCAACACGCCACTCCTTGGAGTGCGGTGGCCCGGCACCGCTTTGTTACAGCGAACCCCAACCAACACGCCACTCCTTGGAGTGCGGTGGCCCGGCACCGCTTTGTTAC
>JBKPQV010000030.1:0-5520 GCA_046734235.1 Acidobacteriota bacterium | reverse complement strand
ATGCCTATCGAGCTTTTGGCGAAGGTAATTTGGAAGACTTAATCGCTGTCCTGGATGAGAGCGTGAAGTGGTTCTCGATTGGCCCACCTCATCTCATTCCAACCGCCGGTACCCGTTATGGACCTGAACAAGTGGAGCAATACTTTTCACTGCTCAGACAAAGCGGAGAACTTAAAGGCTGGTGGCCTTTGGAGTTCATCGCGGAAGGCGCCAAGGTTGTGACGATTGGTGAGTGGCAAGCTGAATTAACAGTGTCAGGAAGTTTGATCCGATCTCCGTGGGTACATGTGTTCACACTGCGCGACGGGAAGATCCGTGAATTTCGATCATTCTACGACACGGCTGCAGCAATAACCGCTCTGGAGCGCCCACGCCCAGCGGCAAATCTGACCACCGTTTCACACTGGGAACGGCCAGTAATTTATTAATTCGCAATCATCAACCCCAACATGGTCTAACCTGTTTGGGAATCTAATAACCGAGGGAGAAATAGCGTGAAGAACGAACAGTTAGAAAGCCCAGGAAAGACTCAAGGCGCCGTGGTGACTAATACGCAGGCGGCTGAGACCAAGAAGAACAACGAAAACAACAAACGTGAAGGAAAGGAGAAGACAAAGAAGAGACCCATCGCACATTCTGCGGGTGCAGGTCGAAACCGATAGATCATTATCCAAGTTAAATTACTGCAGGGTTGTGAATGAGGGTCGCGAGTTTCGCGGCCCTTGTTTGTTGGGCGACGGGGAGACGGGGCGATGGGGAGACGGGGCGATGGGGAGACGGGGCGAAAGGGCGACCGATCTCAGATCTCAAATCTTAGATCTCACAGTTTGAATCTCAGAGTTTGTTGAATCTCTCAGTTTGGAATCGCCTAGTTTTTCACGAGAGCATTCCACACTGTGAGATCTCAAATTTGAGATCTGAGATCGGGGCGCCCCCTCGCCCGGTCGCCCCATCTCCCCCATCGCCCTCACCCTTCACATTAAAAATTAAACCTTACCGCCAACTGAATGACTCGCGGGTGGCTACTGAATACATGCGATGCCACGTCAAAGTCATTCTGGCCGACAGTATTGAACTGGTTGACTCCTGTGGTTGTGATTGGCTCAACACCATTCACTGAACCAGGAACATACTGCGGATGGTTGAAGGCATTGTACAGATCGGCACGTAGTTGAACCTTCTTACTACCTTCGCCAATACCAAAGCTCTTGAAGATTGAGAAATCAAGATTTTGTATGGCCGGCATCTGCAGCGTATTGCGTCCGGCGTTCGAGAGTGCACCCAGCCCAGCCTGGATGTACTGCGCCGTCGGATCGAGTGCCAGATAAGCGACTGTCTGACCACTGCTGTTAAGCAAAGGTGCAACCGTGCTTGAGGTATCGACGATACCAGCGAGATTGATGATCGACCTATCAGGAGCTGGGTCACCATTCAGGTTTGAGTCTATGCCGCTTAGCACAGTAGCCTTCGAACCCGATTCAAACGTCAACGTTCCTGCCATGCTGATGCCACCAAACAGCGCGCGCTTCAAATGGTTGCTGCTGTTTGTAAAGAACGGCAAGTCATAAAGTGTCGAAGCTACAAACCGTTGCCGGTGATCGAGCGCAGAGTCACCACGCTCATTCTCCATATTCTGAAAGTCTTGTGGTCGTCGTGGGGTTAACACTGTACTAAAGACTTCGGCAGTGCTGTCGTCGATCAAATGACTCCATGTGTAAGCGGCTGAGAGTTGCAGACCCTTAGTGAATCTTCTCGTTAATTCAGCCGATCCTGCGTGATAAATCGAATTTCCATTCGACTGGAAGGCCGTTATCGGTGAAACAAATCCTGCGTTTTCAAATTGAGGCAGGATGTTTGATCGGGATTCAATATCGTCCAATGTTGTCGGCAACGAGTCGAGAGTGGCTTGTGATGGCGCAGAAACATACGTTGGTAAGAATCCACCTGGACCATCGAACACTGCTGATTGAATGTTGATGTGGCTTTGAGTTGGCAAATGTACACCACGACTTCCGAGATAACGGAACTCGAGCGCATAGTTTTTATGAAATTCTCGCTGGTAGGTCAGGCTCCATGAAAGCGAGTATGGAACCTGCTGGTCCGCGATCCAGGCTGACGTTGCCGCTCGTGCGGCTACAGGATCCGTAGTTGCTCCTGGCAAGACATTCGGTGGAATGCCTCCATTCGCAAGAAAATCCGGAGTCACGAGCGGTGTGCCCGGAAAATTTGTGCCTGCGTCAATCGTTTGGGTTAGTTGCGGTGGTAATGACAGGACATAGAGATTGTCAACGACTGTGTCGTAGGCCATCGCAAAACTGGCGCGTATAGAACTTTGATCCGAATTACCAAAGATTCTATGCAACCAGCCCGACTGAAAATCAGGTGCGTAAGCCAGGCCAACACGTGGGGCGAAGTTTTTCTTCTGTGCTTTTGGTTCGTCGAACGTGAGTACCCCTGGCACAGACGCAAGGGAATTCAGCGTTTGTTGTCGCGCGCTCAATGGAACCTGTTGGTACACGTAGTTCATGCCCAGGTTTAAACTCAACCGAGGCTTGATTCTCCAGTCGTCCTGTACGAATCCGTAGAAGAGATATTGATTACCGTAGTACGTTGACGAACCCACCGTTCGTTCGCCAAAGCTCGGCTGAATGTCACGCAAGAAGAAATCCAGGTTTGGATACTCATAGTCGCCTCGTTGTCTTTGCACAAACGACTGCGGTGAGATGATGTCCCGCCAGTCGACTCCAAACTTTATTGAGTGTTGATGATGTGTATAGGTTGCCTGGTCCACAATCTGGTAACTATTCTCGATCGTAAACTGTGGGGCGTTACTGTCTGGTCCAATGCTCAATCCCAAATCATCCAAATCGATGTTAGGAAATTGATCCAGGCCCGGAAAACTTACGTCTGGTACAGGAAAGCGCTGCACAAATCGACGGTAAGCAAGTCGGGTTTCGTTGGTGAACTTGGGGCTGAAGTTATGGATCAAGGTATAGGAAAACAGGCGGCCATCAATTGGTACATTGGCAAAGAACTCGGGGAATGTCGCCGCATTGTCGATGGTGCGCTGCCGGTTGAAGATGAAACGTGAATGATGTTCGGTGTTCGAACTTTGGGTGAAATCCAGGTTGAAAACTAAGTTGCGATTGTTCTGAAAATTGGGAGCTGCAAACGCAATGTTCCCAATGGGCACGGCTATCGCGCTGCCTTCTGGGCAGTGGCCACCCGAATCTCGCAAAACTGCGCAAACAGGAATCGAGCCGGCATTGTTAATCGGGGCAACCGGCACGTATTGTCTAAACACGCCGAAATTCGTAGACGATAAGCCGGATAGGTTTTGCAGCAGTGTTAAACCGTCAGCAGTGGGAGCTGAAATGTTGCCTGGCGACGCGGCGCGGCCCAAGCCGGTTTGCTCAAACTGGAAGAAGAAGAATAGTTTGTTCTTTCCACTCCAGTGATAAAGGCCTGGCCCACCTTCACCGAATCGCGGAATGTAAAGTGGACCACCAATGTTAAAACCATATCTGTTTTGATCGTAACGAGGATTGGTGTCGCGAGTGATACCGGCAAGAGTTTGGAGATTATCGATTGCGTTTAGATGACGGTTCTGCAGAAACTCGAAACCGGAGCCATGAAAATCGTTGCCGCCAGATTTGGTCACGGTAATGAATTGGCCGCCCGTTGAACGAGCAAACTCTGCCGAAGCCTGGTTTGTTAGAACGTTGAACTCCGCGACTGACTCCGGTGACACATAAATCTGTGGTCCCGAAACGGTTTTATCGTTATTGTCGATACCATCGACAATGAAGTCGTTGTTTCGCGGTCTTTGACCGCCAACCGATCCACCTGTTCCTAGTCCAACACCACCGCTACTGACCACATTCGGAGAAATTAGGGCGAGATTGTAGATTCCGGCGCCTTGACCTGTTTGGGCCAACTCGATCACTTGTCGCGAGCTAAAGTCTTTCGAAAGATTTAGTGACGTAGTGTCAACAAGTTCGACACCGCCGGCAGAAACAGTAACTGACGCTTGTGCTTCGGCCGGCTGAACCACAGCTGTCAGGTCTGTAACTTGATTCAATTGCACTTGAACATCATTCAAGATCAGCTTCCCGAAGTGCGAACTTTCTGGAGGTTCAACAGTAATCGAGTATGTTCCTACCAGCAGATTATTAAACTGGAATTCACCGTTGCCGCCAGTCTCAACTGTTTGAAAGCTTTTCGTTTTGACGTCATTGATCGTAACTGTTGCGTTAGTTACGACGGCGCCAGTTTGATCTTTAACAACGCCGTGCACTGTGCCGGTAGTTATTTGTGCGTGGAGCGTTGCTACGGAAACTACCAGTGTCAACATTAAAGAGGAGACATTAACTAAACGTCTTAGCTTGAGAATAGCTACTAACATTGGAATATTGCCTTTCTTCCCTTATGAAAACTCTGACGATTACTTGACCGGAGAAAATTCAGATCTCAGTACCGAAGTGATGGAGGCGTAATTAACAACACTTCGCTGGAAGAATCCGAACTGGTCCAAGGTTGGTAGGCAATAAGAGTGCCGATTAGCAATTTCAGATTGCAGCTTGAAGATTTCAGATTGGAAATAGGAATAGGACCTAGAAGACCAATTAGACCTATTAATGATAGGTCCTATTCCTATTTCCAATCTGAAATCTGAAATTTGCAATCTGAAATTAGAACGCCTGTGGCGTTTTCTCCGGCGTCGGCAGAAAAGCCACACTCGCTCGTCGTATCTGTGACCTGGCAACACCTTCAAAAGCTTTACTCAACGAATTCTTCTTCATACCAGGGCTCAAATCACTGCTCAAGCGTCGGAGCACGCAACTTGCTCTGGCAGTAGATGCGGGAGTGGGGGTGTGCCTCGCTGATTGAGTTACGGCACAAACGAACGTGGTCCGGTCACTAATCAAAATTCTGAATGAGAGGTTCAAACTTTTGCGCCTTCGGTTCAACCTGCAATGGAAAATCCTATTGCTTGTCGCAGCGTCGATGCTGTTAATCCTCTTTACGTCGTCTTACCTCCACACGGCTCGAACTCGCGCGGTCATTGAAAGTAACCATTATGAGAGTGCGTTAAGCCAAATTACCGTTCTTACAGATCGCATCTCGCGCTTCGATTACTTCAACAGTCTCGAGGATCTGCAACAGGAGATGCAGCTCGTAGCCGGCTCACGTCCCGATTTCAAACAAATAGATGTCTATCAGAATTCAGCGAGTGGTCCCGTTCTAATTGCAACAACGTCACCTGGCGCGCCAAGCCTGGTCTCACTCAACCCGAAGCAGAGCGAGCAGTCATCGGGAAACAGCAATGTTCGCTCGGATCAAATCACGCGAAATAAGAGTGATTACTGGTTGATTACCGTCAATATTAACAATGCGCAACAAAGCGGATTCATTCAGGCACTTATATTGAAAAGCGCCCATCATGAGTTGGTAGACAACTTGCACCGGGAATACAACCTCCTTCTCTTTGGTGCTGTCGCGACTTCAGTGCTTTTGCTC
>JBKPQV010000029.1:0-10036 GCA_046734235.1 Acidobacteriota bacterium | reverse complement strand
AGCCAATTGGGATCCAGATTTGTCTCTTTCAGTATTGTTTCTACGTCATGGATAAATGACGTCTGTTGAAATTGCCGGGCTGAAAAGTTAACTGCCAACCTCATTGGTGCAAGTCCTGCGTCAATCCACGCTTTGTTTTGCGCACATGCTTGCCGAAACACCCAATCACCGAGGGAGATGATCAACCCACTATCTTCAGCCAGTTGGATGAATTCGGACGGATAAAGCAAACCAAGACTCGGATGTTGCCAGCGCACCAACGCTTCCATGCCCACCAGGTGGAAGTCGTTGATATTCACTTGCGGCTGGTATTGAACAAAAAATTGATTACGCTCGAGCGCAGGCCGCAAATTGCTTTCAAGGACCAGTTGGCGGAGAGCGCGGGTCGTGCCGCCAGCCGTGTAAAACTGATATGTGTTGCCCCCCTGATCTTTAGCGCGAACGAGTGCGGCTCCGGCACTCTTCAACAGGGTGGCGGTATCACGACCGTCGTGCGGGTAAAGACTGATCCCGATACTGCTGGAGACACAGATCTCCTGATCATCAAACAAACAAGGCTGAGCAATCGCTTCCTTGATTGCGCGAGCGGTATTGGCAGCATCTTGCGCGCGCGGAATTTGAGTCAAAAGGATCGCAAACTCATCACTTCCAAATCGTGCGACCGTATCGCATTCACGCACAAAACTCGTGAGCCGTTGCGCTACCGATTGCAAAAGCAGATCCCCGGCAAGATATCCAAGCGAGTCGTTAACTGTTTTGAATCGATCAAGGTTCAACAACATCACGGCCTGCATCTGGTTGTTGCGTTGCGACAGAGCAATTGCCTGTTTGAGCCGGTCCTTAAAAAGCGATTGGTTTGGAAGATCAGTTAAGGCATCGTGATAAGCGAGGTGCGTGAGCTTTTCCTGTCCCTGTCGATTTTGAGACAGGTCGATGACGAAACAGCTAATCTCTTCATCTGCCAAGGCGGCGCCAAAGAGAACAGGAACGCGACTACCGTCCTTGCGAATGAATTCCTTTTCAAATGGCGTGCAGGAGCCAAAGGCGAAGAGCTTTTCAAACGCATCCTCGACAAGGCGGTGATGTTCCTTAGGAGTCAGATCCAGGAGTGTCGGAGGCAATTCGTCGCGCGAGTATCCCACTGTTCGCAAGAACGCGTCGTCAACATCTCGGATAGCGCCAGCGTTATCGGTGAAGGCAATGCCGATCAGGCTGGAGTTCATAAAACGACGCAGCGCCGCCTCAAGCTTGTTTGCGGAGAGTAAGTTAGAAACCGCTATGTCGTGCGCGGAGGTCAGTCTCATTCAAGAATCACCCTTTTTGAAGGGTTTATCTACTAACGCTGGGAGGTGGTTGATGCTGAAAAGTGAGAGGGCAAGGTTGGCCGATTCAACCCGACGCTTAGGCTAACAGAGATGAGGGAGTATTTTCAATTGGTTTTATTTAGAGCAGACCAAACATCCACCGATTACGCAGAAAATACCCGAATACCACCGACCGCAGTCGGTGGATTGTTCATACCTAACCTACAACGGAGTCGGAAAACGGCTGTTCGAATACCACCGACCCGCAGTCGGTGGATTGTTCATATAAGCGCTGATAAGTCGCGAAAGGGAAAGAGTTTAATTCAGCAAATAGCACTCTTTTCCAGGTCGGTATGAACGATCCACCGACTGCGGTCGGTGGTATTTCGCGATCAATTTGGTCGGCCTCGGTAGGTTGGGTATGAACCATCCACCGACTGCGGTCGGTGGTATTAACCTAATGAACCGCTGCGCTGCTGGATTGCAACGCCCCGGCCGGCAGTTTTTCGTTCAAAAACTTAGTCAAAAGACCAAATAAGTGCCTGCTGGTTCCCTGCCCTTCGTAGATACCGTGCGAACGGTTCGGATACGACATCATCGAAAACTGCTTGTTTGCCGCCACCAGAGCGTTGATCAGAGCCTCGGTTCCCTGGTAGTGGACGTTGTCGTCACCAGTTCCATGAACTATTAGTAAACTGCCCTTCAAGCTCCCGGCAAAAGTAATTGGCGAACTTTGCTTCCATTCATCCGGATGATCCTGTGGCAGTCCGCAATAACGCTCCTGATAAATTGAGTCGTAATAATGCATATCAGGAACCGGGGCCACTGACATACCAACTGAATAAACATCTGGATATCGGAACATCGCATTCAGTGTTGACGAACCGCCCCCGCTCCAACCCCAAATTCCAATTCGTGTCGGATCAACAAACGGCCACTTGGCAATAGCCTTTGCAGCTGCCGCTTGATCACCAGAGTTTACTATTCCCATTTTGCGGTAGATGATTTTTCGCCACGCACGACCACGTGGCGCTGGTGTGCCACGATTGTCAACACTCATAATGATATAACCCTGTTGCGACAACATCTGGTGCCATAAGCGATCGCGTCCACCCCAGCGATCCAAAACTGTTTGCCCCCAGGGTTCGCCATAAACATAAAACAAAACTGGATAATGCTTCGTGCTGTCGAAGTCAGGAGGCTTGATCATCCAGCCATCAAGCCGTACACCACCACCAATATCGACTTTGAAAAACTCGGTTGCACTCGGCTTAAGCTTTGCCAGGCGATCTTGAACTTCATGGTTATCGATTAGCGAGCGAACCAGTGAATGTTGCGGCAATTTCACGACGTCCGTGGTCGGCACGCGATTGAAAGTTGAAAAAGTATGAATCGCAACATCGCCTCTTGGTGAGATGTCGTAGCCGTGAGTTCCGGGAGCGTCAGTCGGAGTGAGTCGCTCTTCCTTTCCTGTTCCATCAATTCGAACGCGATAAAGATATTTTTGAGTGGCGTTGTCTGGCGAAGCTATGAAGTAAATGAAGCCTGACTTCTGGTCGACCCTTTCGACGCTGATCACATCGTAATTCCCAGCTGTGACCGTCTTAACGTCGCTTCCATCTCGCGACACGGAAAAAATGTGTCGCCAACCATCGCGTTCACTGGCCCAAAGAAATCGTTTGCCTCCATCGATCCATTCTGCGTCACCGAAGGCAATTCCAGTCTTGTCCCAATCGATGTCGCCCCAGGCGATATCAACCCAGCTGTCATCCTTTTCAGTCAAAATAGGATGTACCTTGCCGGTGCGAACATCTCCCAGCATGACGATGTTTGTGTTTTGCACTCGATTGAGTTGTTGAATCACAACTTCATCGGAGTTTGCCGCCCATTCCATTCGTGGCAAATAGTTATTGCGAGGGTCACCGGAGATATCAAACCAACGCGTTGAGCCACCACTTGCTGAGATAACTCCAACTCGCGCGGCCGAATTAGTTTCGCCAGCCTTGGGATAGGGAAAAGTTGTAATTGTCGGATAGAGCGCCGCGGTGTTGTTGATCAGCGACATCTCCTTCACGCCTTCGGAGTTCAGTTGCCAATAAGCGATCTGTTTGCTGTCGGGGCTCCAACGAAAACCGTCGCGACAGAAAAGTTCTTCTTCATAAACCCAATCGAATGTTCCGTTAACGATGTAGCGAGTGCCGTCGGATGTCAGTTTTGTAATCTTTGAGTCGCCCACGAGGTTTTCGACATAGATATTGTTCTCGCGCACGTAGCCGACTTTTTCGCCATTTGGTGAAAACTTGGCAAACATCAAACTTGATGGCTTCGCCTCAGGACCACCCAACTTCCTCAAATTGCCAGTTGCGAAGTCAAAGACCCAGTAGTCGCCCCTGGTGTTGCTACGCCAAACACGGGCAGTATTCGTAAAAATGAGAAGCTTTTGTTCGTCGGCTGTCAGTGTGAACTCTTCAACCGCTAACGGTTCAGAAGCCCCCTGCGGCGTAAGCTTTTCCGCCGAAACCTTGACAGTCCGATCGCCTGTCATCGCATCGTAGCGAACTATGTCGACGGATTGTTTTTTCGTCGGCGACGGCTCGAGTGCCAGATATCCTCTACCACTTTCCTGCCATTGCACAGGACCCAACGAACGCGTGCGATAAGTAAAGATCGAATCGACGGTCAACAGCGACGGATCACTTTGTTGCGCAAAGACCGGAATGATTAATAAGAAGAAAACGGGAATTAGGAGGATTTTGTGTCTCATGATCTCTAACTCACCCGAACTTTTTTGATAGGACGAACGAAATTAAACCACCAAGTCACAAAAACACGAAGGCACAAATTCAAAAACAAGATAGAAATTAGTGTCTTCGTATCTTCTTAGAAACTCTCTGCGTCTCGGCGTACTCTGCGTCTCCGCGTTAAAAGGTCGGCCAAGCACATTTCAACGCAGAGGCGCGGAGAACGCCGAGACGCAGAGAAGAAGTTTCATTTTGTTATCTGCTTTCATCAGATAAGCAGGGATGCTTGGTGTTAGATACTGGACAAAGAGGACCTACTGCTCAATTAGAATCTCTGGTTCTCACTAAAGTGGCAATCGCCGCCACAAGCTCCTGTTGCTCGATTGGCTTGGGTAGGTGTTTCTGGTATCCGGCATCGATTGACCGATCGCGATCTTTGCGCGTAGCGTAACCAGTCAAAGCGATCGCGGGAGTTTTTCCACCTTTTTCTGCCGGTAGATTACGAACCCGACGAATCAATTCATATCCATCCTGCTCAGGCATTCCTATGTCGCTGATCAAAACGTCTGGCAACTTATCGGTGAACAAAGTAAAAGCGTCAGCAGCCGAAGCAGCGGACGTAACTTCAGCGCCGTGTTGTTTCAACATCGTTCCCAAAAGTTTCCGCGAGTCTTCGTCATCTTCAACTAATAGCACATGTACACCATCAAGTCGGACTTTCGCGCCACCCAAACCGCGACGGCGTTCAACCTCCCTCTGACGTTCTTCTGCTCGTGCTGGATCTCGCCGCTCCTGGGCCATCGGCAGATCAACCGTGAACCTTGATCCTTTTTCAACTCCCTGGCTCTCAGCCTTAACGGCTCCACCATGCAACTCCACGAGATGACGAACGACGGCTAGACCTAATCCCAATCCACCCTGTTTTCGGGAGATCGATCCTTCAGCCTGGCGAAAACGATCGAACACATAAGGCAGAAACTCAGGGGTGATTCCCTCACCACTATCAATGACAGTCAAACGAACCAACGACTCAACACAACTTAGCGAGATATGAACCTCGCCGTTGCGGGGGGTAAATTTGATCGCGTTTGACATAAGATTCCAGATCACCTGCCGCAAGCGATTCGCATCGCCTCTAACCAAACACGTTGACGGCGCAAACTCCATTCGCAACTTGATGCCTTTTGCATCTGCAGTTGGTCGCAGAGCGTCAACGGCTGCTTCCACAATGGGCGCCAGGTTTAATGGATTCAGTTCCAGTCGTAAGTTGCCGGTAATTATCCTCGAGACATCAAGCAAATCATCAATGAGCCGCGCTTGCGAACGCGCGTTTCGTTCAATCGTTTCGATTGCCCGGCCAATGTTGGGAGGATCAACTTCACCGTTTCGAATCATCGAAGCCCAACCAAGAATTGACGTGAGTGGCGTGCGCAATTCGTGCGACAGTGTGGCTAGGAATTCATCCTTAAGTCGATCGGCGTCTTCGGCGTGACGACGTGCATCGCGCTCACGAACCAGCAAAGCTGCGCGTTCTCGTTCCGCGAGCTTGCGTGGCGTAACATCGAGAACAAGTGATAACACTGAGACCAGGTTTCCCCAATCATCATGAAGGACCGAGTTGTACCACTCACAATGAACAACCTGTCCAGCCTTTGTGTAGTTCCGGTTGTAGAGAACCCCCTGGACCTCAAGTCCTTGCCGCTGCCTGGAAGTCACCGCCTCCACCGCCAGAAGATCATCCTTGTGTACAAAGTGCCATTCGTTGACGTGCTTGCCGAGAACTTCTTCAGAGTTCCAGCCAAACAGTGATTCAGCGGATTCTGACCAACGCAAAACGCGAAAATCACTGTCCCACTCCACAACAGCCAGTGGTGAATTCTCCAGATGCGATGTCAGTCGCTGATAAGAGTCTTCTGTTGCTCGATTGGAAACCTTGAATACGTCAGGGTGAATCACGCCTATCCCACCAATGATCTCTCCATTATCATCGATGAGCGGCGAGTAATGAGTTTCCACGCTCTTTGATGAGTCTTTACCAAATGAGCTGGTTCTGCAGACTGATCTTTCCCCAGACAGCGCACTTTGAAAATAAGCGTCCTCACCTGTTTGCGTGAGAACGGGAAACACTTTCCAATGCGGCCTGCCAAGCACATCGGATTTGTTCAGTCCGGAAAGTTCTTCCATCCGATGGTTCCACGCGGTGAAGTTGCACTTAAGATCGAACGCGAAGACACCATCGACCGTAGCGTCGAGTAGTCTGGACAGAACTGTTGGGGATAAATCGTTCAAGGTTAAGTTGAGGGGCAGTTTATTGTAACCGAAATTTCTGGTAGTAAGACTCCAGCCACTTTGAGATCGGGAGGAAAGCTGAACTAAAGCAATACTATTTCGGCCAGCGCTCCATTTTGTAAACGCGTTGGCGACCGGGTTTTCCTTCCGAAGGCGGCCAGGTGAGGATTGCAGTCCACATATTCTCAGATTCGCGCTGCCATCGAAAAGAGTTTTTCGCTTTTACCAAGGGTTCAAATGTTATGCCCTGGTAGTCGATGAGGATGGCGCTCCATCGTGCGCCATCGCCACCGACGCCATTAGTAAACTGACCATCCTTGAGTTCAAAGCGGGTGGTATCCTCGACTTTGGTGAGTTTTTCGTCCGTAAAACTGTCGACTGCTAACGTCGTTTCGTTTTCAAAGCGATAGCGCTCAAAAAAGGGCGCTTCGACGTCACCGGTCCCCCGCCAGGTGCCTTCAATCCACTTCAGTTTTTCCAGGTCGGCGCGCGAAAATTTTTTTGGTTGAGGCGTTTGGGCATCCAATGAATGGCTAGTGATTATTAAGCCAAGAACCAAAACAAATAGAACTCGTAAGGTAATAAGCCGTTTCATGGTAAGAATGATACCTCAAGCTAACTAACTGTATGACAGAACTTATCCGCAGATTACGCCAGATTCTTTTGTGTGAATGGTTTAGCAGGCTTCGTTAAGGTCATTCAAATCTGCGTAGCAAATGGTCAAGTTCTTGTTTTTCTAGCAAGTTTCTCCCGTCCTGTAAGGACAAAAGTTAGTAGCCGGGGGCGAGCGGCTTTGCGCGAAGCCCCCGGCCAAAGGCAAGGATATGTAGGACCCTGAAAGGGTCGAACAAACATCGGTTTGACCCTTTCAGGGTCTAATAAAAAACGGGCTCTGTTCCGTGGGCTTCGCGCAAGGCCGCTCGCCCACGGCTATTAACTTACATCCTTTCAGGATGATCTTTGGTTGCGGCTTCGCCGCGCTGCGTAATCGGCGAAATCTGCGGATAAGTACTTTCGCTCTTCCGAATGCGAAAACTCTTAAGAATCTTAAAGTACCTCGGCCTTGCCGTTGCCCTCATTATCGGGGTCACGGCAATTCGGATTTACCGTTATGGGAACGTTTCGGCCGATGTCAATGCGGACGCCGCCGTCGTCCTGGGAGCGGCCGTCTGGAGTGACAGCGTCTCGCCGGTGTTTCGTGAACGTATTAATCATGCTATTGAACTGTACCGTCGGGGAAAGGTTCGAAAGCTAATTTTCACCGGTGGGCAAGGCAATGCAAACGAACCGACCGAAGCTGAAGCTGCCAGAAGTTACGCCCTGGCAAACGGCATCCCTATCCAGGACATCTTAGTTGAGCAAAAGTCGCATACGACCTTTGAGAACATTCTTAATGCCAAGCAATTGGCCGAGAAGAACAAGCTGAATAAAGTCTTGCTCGTCAGTGACCCGATGCACATGAGACGAGCGATGACAATGGCCGAAGACGTCGGGCTCAACGCGGTTCCGTCTCCCACGCTAACAACCAGGTATCAATCCTGGCGCACTCAATTGAGCGAACTCACCCGCGAGACTTTTTACTACCTCGGATACTTAGTGGGCGGGTAAGCTGGTGAATAACAATGCGCATCGCTGCAGTTTTCACACTTGCACTCCTGTTTGCTTTGTCGTGCGCGTCACGCAAAGCGATTCCTAAAGCCAAGAGCTCGATTCCACCAGCGGCAGTCGCGACCGAAGCAGCTTTTCCTGCTTCCTTCGACACAAATTCTTTTACCCAGGAACAATATCAGAAACACATCGTCGATCTGCGAAAACGAACTCCCTCCGGCTTTTCAATCGTGGTCCAACCGCCGTTTGTGGTTATCGGCGACGAGCCAGCTGACGTGGTAAAACAGCACGCAGAAGAAACGATCAGGTGGGCGGTCGACAAACTGAAGCAAGATTTTTTTGGAAACGATCCCTCAGACATTCTCGATATCTGGCTATTCAAAGATGCGGCTTCTTACCAAAAGCACGCGCAGCTTCTTTTCAACGATAGACCGAGCACTCCATACGGATATTACTCTCGAGCTCACAAAGCGTTGATCATGAATATCTCGACCGGCGGTGGTACGCTGGTGCACGAGATAGTTCACCCTTTCATGGAAGCGAACTTTCCTGATTGCCCTTCCTGGCTCAATGAAGGAATGGGTTCATTGTTTGAAGCTTGCGGAGAAGCAGAGGGGCACATTCACGGTTTCGTTAACTGGCGGCTGCCCGGTCTGCAACAAGCAATAAAGGACGGACGGATTCGACCTTTCCAGGAATTGACCTCCATGGACACGAATACGTTTTACTCTGACACTCGCGGCGTCAACTACGCACAATCACGGTACTTGTTGTATTACCTGCAAGAGAAGAAGCTGCTTGTCGATTACTATCGCCTATTCCATTCGCAACGGAAAAATGATCCAACTGGTTACCAGAGTCTGATGAAGATTCTTGGTAACCCAAACATGGAGCGCTTTCAGAAGCAATGGGAAAAGTATGTGCTGGAATTGAATGAGGAGTTTAGATTGAGGCCAGCGAACTAAACGACTGAAATCCAAATCCCCCACACTGCCGTGTGGGGATTCGAAACTCGCCCGCTCGAGTGATTCTTGTAGAAAGGACTTGAACGATCCCCTCACTGCCGTGTGGGGGATTTAAGAAACCAAGAAGCTTTTACCTACGCCAATTTCAAAAAAAGAAACAACAGAATCATTACTATTACTACTACAACTCCAACAATAATCAACGTGAAGTTCGTCTTCGACTTTTTGATCTCTACGCTGGTTGTTCCGGTTGCGGTTTCAAAGGTGCTGTTGATCTTGTAATCACCGACTTTTTCATCCAAAAGGTTTGCGTTGTTGATGAGGTTTCGCATCTCCTCCTGGGCGCGGTCGCTGCGATACTCGGCCTTGCGTTTCTCAACGGCAATCCTCACCACCTCGTCGGCAGCTTTCTTCGTAACTTCCCTCGCCTGCTGCTCGTCTAAACTTTGCAACGCATTATCGACAATGTCGTCTGCGGTCAGCGGAAAAAGCGACTGTTTTTGCGGGACCAGATCATCGTTTTCGTCACTCATTCCCTCTCCCTCTCTTTATGTTTAAGGTGATTGTGCCCAGCGGCAGTTTTAATAAATGCGTTACTTTTCGAGACCCTGGAGCATTATCAAGCAATTCCTCAATATTTGAGAACTCCTTTTCTAACAGGGCCAGCGAATTGGCTGTTTCCCGCGCCTGCGATTCGGCGAGAATCGCATGAGCAGCGGTGACGTCCTCTTCGGAAAGCCAGACTAAACGCCGCTTCAAATTTTCAGGCAGTTCAGCCGTAAGAGCTTTCTCGACTACATTCTGTACTAGCGGCGTCAGCATCTCCTTCCAGTTGTCGGTCGACACTGAAACCTCGTAGTTGTCATGTGCGCAATACGCTTCACGCAGTTCACGCAACACTTCACACTTCAGGTCGAAATTCATCACCTGCGGCAGGTTGATCAAAAATCGGCGAAAGGTCTGCTTATTTGGACGAACCATTCCGATTTTCCACTTTTGATAGGTTTGTCGCGCGTAGCGGGCTGCACTAGCACCGAACTGCTCCTGATAGAGCTTGAAGAGTTGTTCACGGGGTTCATCTTCGAGGTCGAGAAGAACTTTGATGAGGTTTGCGTTTTCCTGTCCGAGA
>JBKPQV010000028.1:0-3330 GCA_046734235.1 Acidobacteriota bacterium | reverse complement strand
GCGTCGTAAAAAATGCTCTCGGCTAATGACTTCTTTCCGTCCCACATCACACCGCTGATAAATTTCGTCACCAATGGGCTGTTGTAAACGGGATCGGGCAATACGTCGCGTCGTTCAGCTACTCGTCGTCTTGGCATATTTCAGGTTCCAGGTATCAGGTATCAGGTTTTAGTTTTTCAAAGGCGACCTGGTACCTGACACCTGGCACCCGTCACCTACGTTCTATTTCGCGCTGGCTTTGGGCCGTTTCGCGCCGTACTTCGAACGTCCTTGTTTGCGATCGGCAACACCTACCGAATCCAATGTTCCGCGAATTACGTGATAGCGGACACCGGGAAGGTCCTTCACACGACCGCCTCTAATAAGGACAATCGAGTGCTCCTGCAGGTTATGGCCAACGCCCGGAATGTAGGTCGTCACCTCAATACCGTTCGTTAAACGGACACGAGCCACCTTGCGCAACGCTGAGTTTGGTTTCTTTGGTGTTTGGGTATACACGCGAGTACAAACCCCACGCTTCTGAGGTGAGCTCTGGAGTGCAGGACTGGCCGTCTTGTACTTGACCTGCTGACGACCCTTGCGAACAAGCTGATTAATAGTCGGCACGTTTTCCTCTTAATTCGAGCGCATTTGGCGCGCAAAAGGGCGCTTGCCTGCCTCTTTCCGGAACTAGTCCGGCAGTCAGCGCAGAGCGGCTGCCCTGTTAGATCTGTTGATTAGGGACGTTCTGAATTCGCTATCGGGCGGGTGCGGATTGTGGCTTCCCTCGAGCCAAAACTTTTCTGTGGCGTCGCATGTTGTTAGACGAGAAGGAGTTAACCTCCGCGCGGGCATACGTTGGAACGGTCAAATAGCAACCGCGACGCAAGCCATTTACGCCACAATAATTGTCAACCGGCCATTATTACTGCCGCGCAACGCCTCCACACCGACAGAACCTACTAGACGTTGCTTTGAAGACTTCAGACCCTCTGTCCGAAACGGCAGACTATACGGGTGGAGCGACTCGCTGTCAAGCGTTTACCGCGAACCTTTACGCAAAGTTCTTTACCAGGAACCAAATTCCGATTCCAGCACCCGCAATTAGCAATAGAACAACCAAACAAACGAGAGCCACTATCAATTTGAACTTGCGGTATCGGTTTCTATCTGGTGGCGCCAGAGAACTCTGTGGGAAATATGGTGGCGGAGTATACGTTGCCATTAGCTAGCCTTTTATGCCTTTCGGAGTTGGCGGTTTGCCTGGACTTCCACTCGGTGTTGCCTCGCCGGCCTTCTTTAGCTCTTCTTCTTTCTCTTTCTTCATTAAATCTTCCTGATGCTTTTTCCCAGCCTGAATGCGTTTCATGCCTTCGCGGGCCTCATCAAGCGCATCCTGGGCCCGGTAGTTTTCGGGGTCGATTTCCAGCGATTTTGAGAACGCTGAGGCAGCCTCAGAATACTGGGCAAGTTTTGTGTGGGCCATTCCCAGGTCGTAATAAATGTCGGCATCATCAGAGCGGATCTTGGTGGCTTGGCGAAACTCGCGAATCGCATCGCTATATTGGTGTAGTGCAGCGTAGGTCTGTCCTAAATCATAATGCGCTTCGGCATTGTTATCGTTTTCGTTGTTTTCGAAGAATTTTTTGTAACCGTCGACCGCTTTCTTATATTCGGACTCGGCTTCCTCAGCTTTGTTGAGCGCTTCATAGCTCAATCCCAAACGGAAATGAGCTTCCGCCAAAGTAGGATCTAATGCGATCGCCTGTTTAAAGGCCTCGGCCGCTTCGGTATCGTTATCATTCCGGTACAGCAGCTTACCTTTTTCCAGAAATGATCGAGCCTCTGTTGGATTCGGAGCAACACCATTCGAAGATTGAGAGGTTGACGACTGGGAGTTTGCGTTTGATGCAGCGCGTTTACACCCAGTCACTAGAAGCAACGACAATACGAGAACAACTAAGAAAATCTTAATCATGATCACAAACGAGATACTGTCGAGTTCAAGTTTCTGGGGTTATAAGAAGCGGTCTTATCTAACGCCACCTAACGGGTCAGAGTCAAACGCACCCTGGACTATTTCAGATTTCAGATTGTAGATTTCAAATTGGTCTTGGTTCTTTGTTCTTTGGGCTTGGGGCTTGACTTGTGGGATTTTGGTTTGGATCAAAACCAAAGACCAATCTGCAATCTGAAATCTGCAATCTGAAATCTGCAATCTGAAATAGCGCACCCTCTTATTGGAAACACTTGGCTATTATGGCTTTTCCTTTATCAACTGCTTTTTCCATGGCCCGCCATGGGTCGAGATGTTAGTGTGCTGAAGCTCTACTATGAGCGTCTCTCAAGGAGTGGGATGTTTAGAAGCCAAAGCCGTTTATTCGGATACTTGCTGCCAATTGCCCTGGCAGCGCTTTTTCTGCCGATCGAAGCATCGGCTCAAAAAACAACGCAGACTGCAGTCTATGCACCTCCGGGGCTAAGCCTGACGTCTGATACTTCCGTTGTAAGCGGATGTGCCGACGGAGTCGCACAGGTTCGATTAAATGCTCGCGCCAGCTCACCCGGTGGAAACCCGATTCGTTATCGCTGGTCCACTTCCGCTGGTCGTATTGCCGGCGATGGCTCAGCCGTCGTTTGGGACCTTACAGGTCTCGCTCCGGGCGTGTACAAAGCATTCATTGAAATTAATACCGGCGGCACCGATGGCGAATGTCAGGCATTTACGTCCACAACTGTCGTTGTGAAACCTTGTCCTCCAAAGATTCAACCAAGCTGTCCAAATGTGGAAATGATTTGCCCGACTGACATTGTCGTCGACCAACCATTGACGTTCAGTTCACGAGTATCAGGTGGTACACCGGCTATTGCACCAATCTATAACTGGACAGTTTCCGCAGGAACAATCATCGAGGGTCAGGGCACCAGCTCAATTCGGGTTGATACAACAGGGCTTGCCGGACAAACGGTAAAAGCATCTCTTTCAATGGGCGGCTACAACCTCGATTGCTCAGCCAGTTGCGCCGTCTCGATTCCTGTTCCCTCGCCGAAATGTCGTAAGTTCGACGAGTTTCCTGATATTTCTCGCAATGACGAGAAAGCTCGACTCGACAATTACGGAGTTGAACTCCAAAACGATCCAAATTCTACTGCCTATGTCATCGTCTACCCTGGACGTTCGAGCAAACCCGGCGATGTCCAAAAGCATAGAACTCGTATTGTTGACTACCTGGTTAATTCACGTGGTATCGACGCTCGACGAATCGTCACCCTGGTAGGCGGCCAGAAAGACGAACTGATGGTGGAGTTGTCGAGTTGTCCGCAGGGAGCCACACCCCCAAACCGGTAATC
>JBKPQV010000027.1:0-5217 GCA_046734235.1 Acidobacteriota bacterium | reverse complement strand
TCAAAAACATTAGGGCGCCGATCGGTTTAGATATTGGCGCGGTGACCCCGGAGGAGGTGGCCATGTCGATCATTGCGGAGATTGTTTCTGAGAGACATGGGAGAGAGGGACGATCACTATCCGCCTGGCGAAGATCTGATGACCAACTGAACTGATCGATGAATAATAGGTCCCGTAGGTCCTATTGGTCTTATTCCTATTCCTAAATGCCTGTCGAAGCTGCTTCAGCCATCAATCAAAAACCAACCGTGGCCCGTGGGCGACAAATGTTTCGCGCGTTGTCGCACCGAAACTTCCGACTGTTTTGGATAGGGGCCTTTCTGTCGAACGTGGGAACCTGGATGCAGGCAGTTGCCCAGGGTTGGCTTGTTCTGCAACTGACAAACTCTGCATTTTGGCTTGGACTCGACGCGTTCATGGCCACAGCTCCGGGCTTTCTCTTGACCCTGGTTGGTGGCGTTTTCGCCGATCTAATAGATCGCAGGCGGTTGTTGATTTACACACAGGTAGTGGCTGGTTGTGCCGCGCTTGGGTTAGCTGTGCTCGTGGCGACTGGCGTTGTTAACCGTTGGATGGTCCTGGGTTTCTCGTTTGTCACAGGTTGTTGTATGGCGCTTGCGAGTCCTTCATACCTGGCAATGACGTACGATCTCGTGGGCCGTGAAGATCTGGCTAACGCAATCGCGATGAACTCTACTCAGTTTCAGCTTTCGCGTGTCGTTGGCCCAGCGTTGGCTGGAGTAGGATTCAAGGTTTTTGGGCTCGCTGGTTGTTTCTTTGCCAACGGCCTGTCGTTCATCGCAGTTGTTGTTTCGCTCTCGATGGTTCGAATGCGTCAAGTTCGTGAACCAGCTGCTCATGCGGTCAACGATCGACGTGCACTGGTGCGTGATCTTTTAGAAGGCTTTCGCTATGTTCGCAATCGCCCAAGAGTTTCCTCGCTGTTGTTATTGTCGGCCGTTAACAGCCTATTCGGAGCTCCCTACTTCACAATGGTTCCAGTTTATGCACGCGACATTTTCCATTTGGGTGAAACCGGACTTGCATTAATGATGGGTACCGCGGGAGCTGGAGCTTTCTTTGGAGCACTGCTTGTTGCTTATCTCGGTGACTTTAGGCGAAAAGGCTGGTTTGTGTTGGGTGGGTCAGTCATCTTTGGGGTGTGCGTAACCAATTTTGCGCTAAGTGCGCGCTTGCCACTGTCGCTCATGTTCCTTTTTGGGCTTGGTTTTGCGCTGGTCATATCAGTGGCCATCACCAACACGTTGTTACAGAAACTCGTGACCGACGAAATGCGTGGTCGTGTTATGAGTATGTTTATTCTTTCGTTCATAGGAACGATGCCCATAGGCAACATTCTTGCTGGATCAGCATCTCACCGTTTTGGCACCCAGCATACTCTGGCTTTTGGGGGAATTGTCGTGACTCTGGTCGCGACGATGGTAGCGATCTTCAATAAGCGTTTAAGGCAACTGTATTAGGGATTTGGTTCCGGAAAATAGGAATAGGACCTATGAGACCAATAGGACCTATTCATATGCGTCCTATTGGTCGTAAAGGTCCTATTCCTACCTGTTGCGCAAGATCCATCCAACCCCAGCGTTCTACTTCCATCAGAGGGGTTAACTTTGCTCTTTGTGGAGATCTTCCGATGTTTAGACTTATGACGTTAAGTCGCCTTTTCCTGTTGATTTTGATCAGTTTCGCCTTTTTAGGGGCTGCAAGTGCGCAAGGGGTGATCGTCCCAGGTCCCTGCGGTCGGTGTCCAAGGCCGCCCCGTCCGTTTCCTCTCCCGCGCGCTTTGCCAATCAGCTCAATAAAGATCGACACAAAGATCCTATCCCAGGTGGCGACGACCCACATTGAGCAGGTTTTTCGAAACGACAGTGACTTCATGATGGAAGGCACCTACTTATTCCCGATTCCGGAATCAGCATCGATCGCAGAATTCGCAATCTGGGATGGCGATCGGCGCCTGGTAGGCGAAGTCAGATCGCGTGAAGAAGCACGTCGCATCTATGACGAAATAGTTCGTCGCCAACGCGACCCCGGCTTACTTGAATACGCTGGTAAGGATCTGTTCCAGGCTAGCATTTTTCCGATACTGCCTCACTCCGATAAGAAACTTGAGCTTACCTACACGCAGGTTGTTAAGGCGGAATCAGGAACTGTTGCCTACCGTTATCCACTTGGAATGGGCAAGCAAATTGTTCAAGTTGGTTCAGTTGCGGGTCGTGTCGAAGTGGAAACAAAAGATCCACTACGCAATGTTTACTCGCCAACGCACGTAATCGACGTCAAGCGAAATAACGAACACAAATCGGTCGTCTCGTTTGAGACGGAGAAAGGCAAAGAGCTTCAGGATTTTCAACTCTTTTACACAATCTCACGGGATGATTTTGGACTTACATTGCTAACGCATCGTGAACCAGGCCGGGACGGTTACTTCCTCTTGATGATTTCACCGAAGAACGATTGGGCGGAGCAAGAGTATTCAGCCAAGGATGTTGTCTTTGTTGTTGATACGTCAGGATCAATGGCTGATGAAGGGAAGATGGAGAAGGCGCGATCTGCTTTGCTGTACGGAATAAGAATCCTGCGTCCGCAGGATCGTTTTAACGTGATCTCTTTTGCGGGTGAAGAACATTTGATGGAATCGGGTTTGATAGCGGCGGATGAAGCGGGCCGGCGACGCGGTGAAACATTCGTAAAAGCGTTGAAGCCGGTTGGTGGAACAAACATCAACCAGTCGTTGATCGCTTCACTTAAGCAGTTCAGTGATAGCGATCGCGCAAAGATCCTTGTGTTCATGACAGACGGTTTGCCAACCGTCGATGAAACGAATGTTACGAAGATAATCGACAATGTTCACAAGGTAGCCAAACCGGGCATTCGAATATTCACGTTTGGTGTTGGCTACGACGTGAACACCGCTTTGTTGGATAAGGTTGCATCGGAGAATGGTGGTGTGGCCGATTATGTTGAGCCAAAAGAAGATCTCGAAGTGAAGGTGTCAAACTTCTTCTCGAAAGTTAATTACCCGGTACTAACTGATCTCAAATTGGACCTGGCTGGTGTGCAGCTGGACCTGGTTTATCCTCGAAGCATTCCAGATGTGTTTCGTGGCTCACAGGTGACTTTGATAGGTCGTTATAGCAATGCAGCTGCGTTGGAAGCGGCGAAGATCCGGCTAACCGGCAAATCGGGGAACAGCGAGAAAAGCTATGTTTACCAGAATCTCCGTTTTCCGTTGCGAGAAGAGGCAAATGATTACTTGCCCCGTCTCTGGGCTACTCGTCGAGTTGGCTGGCTGATGGAACAGGTGAGAACCAACGGTGAGCAAAAGGAATTGCGAGATGAGATCGTTGACTTAGGAACACGCTACGGAATTGTCACTCCTTATACTTCGTACCTGGCTTTAGAAAGCAACGATGTGACTCGCGTGGTTACCGATTCACCAGTCAATGGAAGACGGGCCACGGTCGGCGGATTTAGCAATGCACCGAAAGCCCCAGGTGCTGCCACTCAGTCAGTTGTGGTTGTGACGGGTGAAGAGGCAGTCAAACAAAGCAAGATCGAGCGGTTGCAGAAAGAAGCGGATCGCGTCGATGAATTGTCAGTCATAGAAACTACGAAGTTGAAACGCACGGCCAATAAGACGTTCTACTTGCGAGACGGGGTTTGGAATGACGGCGACTTCAATGCCGATGCAAAACTTCCAGAAACGACTGTGACTTTTGGCAGCGACGCTTACTTCGAATTGTTGAAACACAAGCCGAAGTTAGCGGAATATTTTGCTCTTGGAGAACAAGTAGTGGTTGTTTTCGAAGGACGAGTTTATCGAGTCAACGCCGCAACGCGTTGAAGCTGCAGAGAGAGCGGCGGTAAAGGGGCCATTGCACTTGTCACGGAGTGCGTGGCCTCTTAACTTTAAGAACAATCATAAATAGGTGTTTTCCCGAACTTTTGCTTGTCCTCGAAGCTCAAACTAGGGTAAAAATTTCCTAAACAAACAATTTGTATTAGCAGTCTTGATCAAAGGGTCGCAGCTAATTCTATGAAGACACTAATTCGAGTCAGTCGACTCACTCTCGTTCCAGGGCTGATCTTACTGTCATTGAATATTGCCTCGGCTCAATCAGGCTGGGTGTCTACAAGGGTTGGTCTAAAAGGGCTGGATCTCAACTCCGTCTATTTCCTCGATAGCAAACGAGGATGGATAGGAGGGGATGGAGGCTTCCTAATTCGAACAGATGATGGCGGCCAGAGTTGGGCGCCACAGAGCGTCGGCACCAAAGAGGCAATCAACGACATCTATTTTCGTGACAAGGAAGCCGGATTTTTGCTGGCGGGAAACACAATCTTTATTACTCGTGATAATGGAACACGTTGGGACGTCTCCAGGCGTTTTTTGCCAACTGAATTTGAAGGCGCGGAAGTCGAGCTGTACAGCGTTCGCTTCTCAAGCAAGAAAAAGGGATGGGTTGTTGGTTCCGTAAGCCGCGGCGACAGGGTAATTGATAGCATTCTGGTTTACACCGACGATGCTGGAGAAACCTGGCGCCGACAACGTGCTCCCAGTCGAACTGAACTCATTCATATCGATTTTGTGAGTGATAAACGCGGTTGGATTGTCGGTGCTGGGGGAACGATCCTGAATACAGTTGACGCGGGAGAGACCTGGAGTAAACAGAATTCAGGGACAGACGCCACCATCTATCATATTGACTTTAGGGACGATAAGAGAGGATGGGTCGTTGGTGAACGTGGCACCATCTTGCGCACATCTGACGGAGGACAATCATGGAGCCCGGTAACAATTGAAACAAAAGCCACTATTCTGAGCGTCCAGTTTCTGAACGACGACGATGGTTGGGTGATAGGACGAAGCGGTATCATCCTACGAAGCGAAGACCAGGGTAGAACCTGGAAGCAACAAGAATCAACAACGAAGCAAAACCTGTACGCGCTGAATTTTAACAAGAAGATTGGTTGGGCGGTTGGCGGAGACGGTACTGTACTGCGTTACGAGAATCAATAAGCAACGTGAGGGGGGTCACATTACATCTGACGAAGTGAGGTTAGTAGGATAGTCGCAAAAATAGCGACTGCCATAACACTCGGTTCCTCCTGTGATTTACGCCCGGTATGTCGGCCATGCCGGGCGATTTTGTTTTTATTCTGCTACGCGCCTCCCGGTGAAGGGTAAGGAGGAAT
>JBKPQV010000026.1:0-4426 GCA_046734235.1 Acidobacteriota bacterium | reverse complement strand
GTTTACAACGGTGCAGGGATTGTCAAGCAATAGCGCTGTCGTAATCACAGAGGACGCTAATGGACGTATCTATGTTGGTACTGGTCGTGGACTGGATCGGTTAGATCCTGAAACGGGTCGGGTCAACCACTTTACCGTCGCAGACGGACTTGCGGGTGGTGATCTGTTGGCAGCATTTCGCGATCGCAACGGCCTATTATGGTTTGGAACAGCAAAAGGTCTATCGCGCTTCTCACCAATCGCTGAGCGGAAGTCAGTCGAACCACCTCCCATCCTCATTAACAGCCTCCGTGTGGCCGGGGAATTGCGACCCGTTTCTGCACAAGGTGAGACAGAGATGGTTCTTCCAGATCTCGCTCCTGATCACAATCAGCTGCAAATTGATTTTGTCGGCTTGAGCTTTGCTTCGGGCGAGGTGCTTCGTTACCAATATCAAGTCGAAGGCGCGGACAAAGAGTGGGGAGCACCAACTACGAATCGAACAATTAGTTATGAACGCCTTGCGCCAGGACATTACAAGTTTTCTGTGCGTGCCATGACATCAGATGGAATCATGAGCACTGTTCCCGCGACTGTCAGCTTCACCATCTTGCCGCCTGTTTGGCAACGTTGGTGGTTCATCACGATTGTCGTCACCGTAGTCGGGCTGATCTTTTATTCTTTGTATCGTTATCGGCTGACCCGCTTGGTTGAACTTGAACGCGTGCGCATGCGAATTGCCGCGGATCTCCATGATGATATCGGATCAAGCCTTTCACAGATTTCGGTTCTCAGCGAGGTGTTACGAAAGCAGCTGGGAGCTCAAGTACCCCCGGCTTCGAAAAACCTGTCGCTGATTAATCGCGTTTCTCACGAAGCTCTGGATTCGATGAGCGATATCGTTTGGGCCATCAACCCATCGCAGGATCATTTGAGTGATCTTGTACGCAGGATGCGACGCTTAACCAGCGAGGTGCTCCCAACAAGCGACATCGAGTTCACCTTTAAGGCACCTTCGTCCGGGCCTGACTTAAAACTCGGGGCTGACACTCGTCGCGAAATTTTTCTGATGTTCAAGGAAGTGGTCAACAACATGGTGCGTCATTCAGGGTGTACGCGGGCTCAGATCGATCTGAAGGTTGAGGGAGCTTGGTGTGAGTTAAGCGTCGCTGATAACGGTAAGGGGTTTGATTTGAGCCAACCTCGTGAAGGTAATGGACTAGTCAGCCTTCGTCGTCGTGCCGAATCACTCGGAGGCGAGTGCGTTGTGTTTTCGAATGGTGGGAAGGGAACAGTCGTGACGATAAAAGTGCCACATACCCGTTCGCGCGTAACGAGAGTTGGTAAGGAGCGAGCCACCTAGTATGACAGCTTGAAAGGCATTTGGGATTTAGGTTCTCACTAGTTTAGGTGAGCGACATATCAGATCCATTTAGCTAAACTGCACGAAAGCGGTGCTTCTTTCCACTCAAATACAACCAATGAAGCCGGGCAACGACATCATCAATGTTGCGTTGATCGAGGATCAAAAGGTACTGCGCGAGGGCCTCGCGTTCCTGATTGACGGAACTGAAGGTTTTCGTTGCAGTGGAAGCTATGGCTCAGTCGAGCAAGCTTTACAAAAGCTCGAGCGAGATTTGCCACAGGTTGTACTAATAGACATCGGCCTGCCCGGGATGAGCGGCATCGATGGTATTCGGCTCCTAAAGGATCGCTTTCCCGAAGTACTCTGCATCACGCTTACTGTTTACGAGGATGAACAAAAGATTTTCGATGCCCTTTGTGCAGGAGCATCCGGCTATTTACTGAAGCGAACGCCACCAGCGCGGTTGGTCGAATCACTCAGAGAAGTGGTCAACGGCGGCGCGCCCATGTCGCCCGAAGTGGCAAGTCGTGTGGTCTCGCTCTTCAAAAACATTCGCCCACCTGAACATGCCGATTATCAACTTACGCCACACGAGCTTCGGTTGTTGAAAATGCTCGTCGAAGGTCACAGTTACAAGACTGCGGCGGCTGAGTTGAGAAGCAGCATTAATACCATTGGCACCCACATGCAGAGCATTTACCGAAAGCTACAAGTGCACTCCAAGTCAGAAGCCGTGGTAAAAGCGCTTCGTCAGCGTTTGGTCTAGTAGGCTTAAGAAATGCTCTTAGTCGATTTCGCATCCTGACCTCACCCAAATTCCAAATCTGGTCCAAAGGCAGTCACCAGAATAGGTGATTGTTTTTCCGCTCTACTCGGAATATCTATTTACCACTCTGCAGTTGCTTCTAACGTTCGTGTTCTGGAATCAGTTTTGTTGTTGCCACGAGGCCCAGTTTTCCTCGAAGCAAAAATCACAAGCAGATAGGAGAAGCAAGATGAAATACATGAAGCATCCGCTGATTGCTCTTTTCATAGGGCTTATCTGGCTCTCAACGTGTGCGATAGGAGTCTTGGCCCAGGGAGTGAACTCTCCATACTCCGTTACCGTAGAGATTAAGTACAGGAAGCAATTCGGTTATCAAACCATGTCACCACAGGGACCGAATTCGTGCTCCGTTTTTGAATTGCACTATAAGGTTGACGATGGAAGCGATCGAGGCCAGCTTGAAAAAATAATAAAAGATGAGGACCGCAAGGATGAGGACCGCAGGATGGGGGATGATGGAAGGTACTACACATGCAGCTTCTTCATTCCTGACCTGCACCAGGACAATAAGGTCACTGCTACGATAAAAATACCTTTGAACAGCATGGCCACCCAAGCCTGGTTAGGTGGCCCTCAAGCTGAACCTCCCGCCGGGTCGCGGCGCATAATTTCTATTGATACGAAGTCAGTAACAGTGACTCAAGACGCACCACGGCCGACGCTGGTTTTCACAATGCACTACTGGGTGCCAGTCCGTGAGGCGCCGGTGCAAAACCGCAAGATTGACATCTACAAGAAACCTTGATGGTCCATGTCGAGCTCTCTCGATCTTGCAGCAGAAGAGAATTCTCTCGCTAGTTCCGAAGAAATCTTCTTCTACTGTGCACGCCGGAGCAAATCATGAAGTCTAATTTACTAAAACTCGCCTTGTTCGGAGTGATAGCAGCGCTACTCGCGATTTTCCCAACACCGCATGTGCGCGCGCGATTGTCAGTGCCAACAATCACAGCCGATCCCAATCCCGCAAACGTTCCGAAAGGCCAAACTACGGGAACCACAACACTCACATGGGACGGCGGTACTGACCATCCTTATGCCGAGGTATGGGTCAAAGTTGACGACAACGATGAAACATTTGTTGTCGAGAGCGGTAAAGGCACTCGTCAGGTCCCAATTGTGCTTGGCAAGACTTATCTCTTCAAACTCTCTGACGCGAACGAATTACTCGCGTCCGTCACAGTTACGGCCAAGGAGCAATCGACGGCGCCTCCCCCTTCTAACAATGGGGCCGACAAAATCCTAACGACTAACGATAGAAGCAAACTTGGGTCGCCTAAGCAGCGAAAAGTATTTAAGGGACGCCACGGGAGCACAACGACACCGCCGTCGCGCGCGGTTGTACGACTAGACATTATCGGCTTACCAGGCGGCAACGATTTTGAGTACATCTGCGAGTCCGGGAAAGTTCTCATCGGAGTTCGCGGCTATAGCGGTTCATGGATCGACAACGTGCAAGCAGTGTGCGCGCGCGTCGCTGGGAACAAAGTTGAAGGCGGCAACCCTGAGGGACCCTCATTCGGTGGCGCTGCAGGTCAATTCAACAATTACGCTTATTGTCTGCCCGAGAGAGTCGCGACTGGATTATTAGTGAATTTAACGGCAGGTCGAGCGGTGTTGGGAGCAATCTCGTTTGGTTGCTTTGATTTCGTTACACGTCAGTTAGGTACTAGCTCATCAATTGTTGCTGGCGACCCGATAGAAACATACGGCACCCGACAATCCTGTCCGCCCAACACGGTCGCCGTGGGAATTAGGGGTCGCGCTGGAACTTACGTAGATGGTTTGGGATTGATTTGTGGAAACCCCTGAGTAGAGGTGATTGACCATGCGACAAATCAATCATTCGTGCAGGATATTGTGGTTGGTTAGCGGCGTTGTGTTGTCGTGCTTCTACGCAAACGCTCAAGTAGAGAAACCCCTCCGGCCTGGCGATCCCAAATTGTGGACAAAGCCTGGCGAAACTCAACGACAGCAAAAGCCGCCAGTAACATCGCAGCCCGCAATGCAGAGCGACAAAAAGACCGAAGCCGATCTGTTTGTCATGAAGGGCATCGCCGGAGAGGTGAGATGGAAGAAAGAATACGGGCTACCTTACAACACGAGTAACGATGGTCGGTCGACCCATCCTTATCCATGCCAGGTATTCAAAGTTCGATCATCGGTCGTTGTTACTGCCACGCCCCCCATCACGCTCCCGGCGGGCACTTCTGCCGACGTGGGAACAATCAAGGGTAAAGATTTCGGAACAGCAGGAC
>JBKPQV010000025.1:0-5258 GCA_046734235.1 Acidobacteriota bacterium | reverse complement strand
CATTGCAGACTTTTATACGGTATTTGCGCGTACCGGCACTCGCGAAGGAGGACGTGCAGCCCTGTCAGCCTTTGTCGTCGGCGCCAAGATGCCGGGTTTCAGTGTAATTGAACGAACGGCTCTGATGGCACCTCATCCGATCGGTGAAATCGAGTTCAACAATTGTCGTGTTCCCGCCGAGGACATAGTCGGGAATGAAGGCGACGGATTTGGTCTGGCAATGGAAACGCTAGATACATTTCGGGCGAGTGTCGGTGCTGCAGCTTGTGGAATGGCAAAACGAGCGCTTGACGAATCGGTTCGCTACGCATCGTCGCGTAAACAATTTGGTCGGCTGTTAGCTGAACATCAATTGGTGCAGGAAAAACTCGCTGATATGGCTACTGAACTTGATGCAGCGCGACTGCTTGTTTACCGGGCTGCGTATTTGAAAGACACAGGATCTTCGAGAGTTACACGAGAAGCAAGCCAGGCAAAGCTCTATGCGACTGAAGCTGCAGGACGCATTATCGACTGCGCCGTACAAATTCACGGTGGCGCCGGCTTGGTCCGGGGCAGTGTGGTTGAACGCTTGTATCGCGATGTAAGAGCACTTCGCATCTACGAAGGCACTTCCGAGATCCAGAAGATTGTTATTGCGAGTCAGCTTTTGAAAGAGATGTAGATGAAGATCAACATCATCGGCGGTGGTCCGGCGGGATTGTATTTCGCCATCCTCATGAAACAGGCCAACGCTGCTCATCAAATCCAGATCTACGAGCGCAATGGTCCTGACGATACTTTCGGCTGGGGTGTAGTGTTTTCGGGAAAGACTCTCGCCAATCTACGTGAAGCAGACGAACCTTCCCATGCGGCAATAACCAGGGAATTTGAAGCATGGGACAACGTAGATGTCGTCTATCGCGACACGAAGATTTCCATCCACGGCAATAGCTTCTCTGGAATCGCCCGCTTAAAGCTACTCAAAATTCTGCAACATCGAGCTGAGGAACTCGGAATAAATATTAGTTTCCGTTCCGAAGCTCATGACTTCGATGCACTGCGAGGTGATAGCGATCTGCTTGTTGCAGCAGATGGCGTCAATAGCGGGATTCGCAATCACTTTCAAGACCGCTTACAACCGACCGTCGACGTGCGCGCACATCGTTATATCTGGTATGGGACCAATCAATTGTTTCATGGTCTCACGCTCACGTTTCGACAGAATGAAGCTGGAGTGTTTGCAGCCCACTCGTACAAATTCAACAGGACAGCCAGCACTTTTATTGTTGAATGTGATCCCGAAACGTTTGAGAGGGCTTCATTAGACAATAAGACAGACGAAGATACTCGCAAATACATTGCAGAAGTCTTCAACAAAGATCTCCATGGACATCCACTACTGTCAAACAATTCAAAGTGGCTCAATTTCGTTCTTGTTAAGAATGCAAAATGGTGGTTTGAAAATGTTGTCCTGCTCGGAGACTCATTACATACGGCTCATTTCTCGATCGGCTCAGGGACCAAATTAGCAATGGAGGACGCAATCGCCCTGGCAGCGTGTTTTGAGAATCAAGACGACATATCAGTGGCGCTTACAGAATTTACTACGAAACGGCGGCCGATAATTGAAGACTACCAGGCTGCAGCATTCGAGAGCATGTTGTGGTTTGAGAACGTGGCCAAGATAATGCATCTCAGACCAATTGAATTGGCCTACAGCGCAATGATGCGGAGTGGTCGCGTTAGCTACGAGGATCTTAAGAAGCGTTCACCGGATTTTGTTGCGGAATATGAGTCAAGAACCTGAGATCTTAAAATACCACCAACCGCAGTTGGTGGATCGTTCATACCCAACCTACACGAGCCCGGGAAACTGACCTCGAATACCACCAACGGCAGTTGGTGGATCGTTCATACGCGGCTTCAAGAGAAATACTTAAAGGTTGGAAGGTCGACTTGCAGCTAACCTCACCCACCGCTACCCTTAAGATCAAAGTGCCATCCCTAGGTTAGGTTAGCGGGGACCATCCACAACACTTCCCACTCTTTAAGAATCTTTCTTGAAGCCGCGTATGAACGAATCCACCAACCGCGGTTGGTGGTATTTTAAGAATCTCAGGATGGAAGAGTCACTTTTGCAAGCGCCTCTAAAGCGTATCGGACTCCCAGGCTGGGGGTTCAAGTCGTCTCCTTCCCTCATCGACCGTGGCTATCCCTGGCTCATCAAGATTAAGACGATCCCAAAGTTTGCAGGTCACCGGTCGGTGTGCCTGATCGAGAGCCTCACAATAGTTCGTATAGGTACAGCGTCTCACTTCGTTGCCCCGACCTCTCAGTACTTTTACGAACCAATCGGGATCAGCAAGTGCTTGTCGGGCCATACCTACAATGTCTGCTTGACCGAGTTTGAGAATTCCTTCAGCCTGCTCGAAAGTTGTAATCCCGCCTGTGGCAACAATCGGCGGCGTGAATCCGGCTTGGTTAACACGATGCTTGATTGTTTCTACTAACGGAACACTACGTCCAAAGGGACCGGCCTCATCCGACAAAACGGTTGGCATACATTCATATCCACTTCGTCCAGTATACGGGTATACAGCCTGCCCTACTTTTGGCTGGTGTGCGTCCTCAAACTTTCCACCTTTTGACAAGGACAAAAAATCAAACTTTGCACGAGCGAACTCAACCGCATAGTACGCCGCATCATCAACACGACTACCTCCCTCGATTACTTCATCCGCAAGAAAGCGTACTCCGACTACATAATCATTTCCCACTCGCTTTCTTACCGCATCGTAAACTTCAAGCGGCAGCCTTAGGCGATTCTCACGAGAGCCACCATAATCATCACTTCGATCATTTTGCGCACTCAAAAATCCTGCCATCGTATACGCGTGTGCATAATGGAGCTCCACACCATCAAACCCGGCCAGTCGGGCCCTCTCAGCTGCTGCGGCAAATATTGGAGGCAGTTCATCAGGTAAGTTTTTAATGTGCTCGAGGTCTGTGTCTGTAACTCGTTCGCGATAGCCAAAGCGAAGTGCTTCCAGCTCTCTCTCGCTAAGTATTTGGTCCAGAAATTCTTCACTGGAATTCTTTAGTAAAGCTCGCACCTCCTGATCAGAAGTCTGCAACCACTTTGAATCGGCAGTGGCCTTAACGAGAGCCAATCGATGCTTGTCTTTAATTCGCAGGAACTTATCAAAATACTTTTCCTTTTCGGGACGTCGCTTCACCGCAAGAAAATCAATGATCTGAATGAAGAGTAGCGTTTGTCCGTTACTCGCATCCTTAACAACATCCACAAGTTTCTTTAAACCCGGAATGAAACGGTCATCACCAATTCGTAATAGCGGCCCGCTCGGAATATCTCGAACACCTGTTGCCTCAACTACGAGGACGCCAGGACACCCTTGAGCAAAGCGTTTGTACCAATCGAGGTTTTCCTGTGTGACAAAACCATCGTCGGTCGCGCGCCAGGGGACCATTGCCGGCACCCAGGTCCGAGCCCGAGAAACCAAGGTGCCGATTTGTATCGGTGTGTATAGGAGCGAATTCACCGCATCCTCCGCATCGGGCCAAACTGTCCCTGGGATGTTGTGCCGGATTGGCTTAGGGAATTTCCACATGTTGGTTCAGTAAATCACTTTATAGCTTGACGCCTTTTTTGACCACTCAGCCCCTCTTCCACTCTGTTTCCTTATGGTAAAGTAAACCTAAATTATCCGGAGGTACTTTTTTGACCGACGAACTACTCAAGTGGCGAAGTGAATTCCCCATCCTCGAAAATACAGTCTATTTGATCTCGCACAGCCTCGGAGCTATGCCCAGGCGGACCTATAACCGCTTGCAAGAGTACGCAGACATATGGGCAACTCGTGGCGTGCGTGCATGGGCGGAAGGCTGGTGGGAAATGCCGGTTTCGATAGGGGACGAAATCGCCCGAATTATTGGTGCTGACCCCGGCTCAGTAGTAATGCATCAGAACGTATCCATTTGCCAATCGCTTGTGCTTTCCTGTTTTGAGCCTACTCCCGAACGAAACAAAATCGTCTATTCAGAATTGAACTTCCCATCCGTGATGTACGTCTACGAAGCTCACGCTCGAGATGGAAGGTTGCGAATTGAAACAGTTAAGTCAGACGACGGCATTACTGTTCCGCTTGAACGAATGCTGACAGCAATCGACGAAAGTACTTTATTAGTTCCCTTTTCGCATGTACTTTTCAAGAGCGCCTTTTTACAAGACGCCAAGGCAATTATCGATCGCGCTCATGAAGTCGGCGCAATGGTTGTGTTGGATACATATCAGTCTGCCGGCACTGTTCCTTTTAGCGTCAAGGAACTCGATGCAGATTTCGCGACGGGTGGATCGGTAAAATGGCTCTGCGGTGGACCAGGTGCTGGCTATCTCTACGTTAAGCCTGCGCTGCAGCAAAAACTCGAGCCTAAGACCACGGGTTGGATGGCTCACGAAGCTCCATTTGCTTTTGATCCTGAACTTCGCTACGCATCAGACATATCTCGCTTTCTGCATGGCTCGCCCGCAATTCCTGCTCTCTACGCTGCGCGTTCCGGCTACGAGATCATTAACGAGATTGGAGTTGACCGGATCAGGGCAAAAAGTGTTCGACAAACTGACTATCTGATTCAGCTCGCTGAGGAAGCCGGATTCACCGTCACTAGTCCCAAAGATTCTGCTCGACGAGGTGGAACTGTTACTGTGGGTCATGAAAACGCTGCCGCCATGGCCAAAGAACTAGTCAGGCGCCAATTCATTATTGACTATCGCCCAGGGGCCGGAGTTCGTATTTCTCCTCATTTCTATACAACCGATCAGGAGCTGGAACTAGTAATCGAAGAAATGAAAAAGATTAGAGAAACGCTCGGGCAGGAATCTCACGAGCACGTCGGTGCTGCATTTTGAAATATGTCTAAAAACTACGGCGACAATCCTCCTCTTTCCTATAACAAATATCTACGTGTTCCAGATCTGATTAATCTGCAAGACTGTCTTTCAGATCCAGTTCATCATGACGAACTACTTTTCATAACGGTACATCAAGCTTATGAACTTTGGTTCAAACAGATTCTCCACGAATTGGACGCCGCTATCGCTCTACTTAACGAAGACAGATTGGCAGCCGCCACGCGCGCTATACGACGAATTGTTGATATTGAAAAACTCCTGGTTAATCAGATTCACATTCTGGAGAGTATGACACCTCTCAGCTTCCTTGCATTCAGGGATGAACTGAATCCGGCAAGCGGCTTCC
>JBKPQV010000024.1:0-5763 GCA_046734235.1 Acidobacteriota bacterium | reverse complement strand
AGTCAAATATTTCGGAGAATCTAAAACTATGTCACAACAATGGAATCCGCTACAGGATTTAGTACACCTACAAGATCGAATGAACCGACTTTTTGAAGACGCTACACAGCGGCGCACCAATTCACAAGACACTTTTGAACATGCAGATTGGACTCCTCCTGCAGACATTTATGAAACTGCTACAGGCTACATAATCGCTATCGATCTTCCAGGGGTCGAACGTGAGGGCGTTGAGATTGATCTCGACGAGAACCGACTGGTCATTAAGGGAAACCGGATAATTGAAGAGTCGATCAAGCGTGAAAGACCTGGCGGTAAATTCCTAAGGACTTTTACGGTTCCGGCATCAGTCGATCAAACTGAGATTGGCGCTGATTATAAAGACGGCGTTTTGCAAGTTAGGCTGCCGAAGCGCAAAGAACAAAAGTCGAAAAGAGTTGAGATAAAAATCTCGTAATTCGTTTGGCGAGCATAGGGGGAGCGACAACATGATTAGAAGAGAGCGACAGAACTTAAACAACGAACAGGAAAACGAATTGCGGGTCACAGACAAGCGACGTATTTACCTTGATCCCGAAGGTACTGAGCAGGTAAACAAAGAGACTGACCAGCCTAATCTGAAGCCATCGTATGTGGAGGAACTTGAAGCTCGGACTAAGGCTGCGGAACAGCAGGTGCTCGAGGTCCAGGCCCGTTTCGATCAGCTTCGCCAACAACTACAACGCGAAACAGACGAAACGAGACAACGTCTGAATCGCGCGGCTGACGAAAGAGCCGCGGGTGAGAAGGCGAGGTTTATAGCTTCCCTTTTGCCTGTGATGGATGATCTTGAGCGTGCGATCCAGGCCACAGAGAACGAGGCATCACGCGATGCAATTCTCAAAGGAATTCGAAGCATCGCCAATAGTTTTCAGAGCGCCTTGACTAATGCGGGCGTCGAAGCGGTTTCTGCAATTGGCGAGACGTTTGATCCGGAATTACATGAAGCGGTTGATATTGTTGCTGCTGACACGGAACTGGACGGCAAGGTAATTGGCGAGTATGGTCGGGGGTTTCGGATTGGCGAACGCTTGTTGCGACCAGCGCGTGTGCAGGTCGGGCGAGCTATTTCAGATCAAGTGCGAAACGCTTCGGAAGAAAATTGAGCTTTCATTAGTTTATCGATAAGGAGAGACGACGAGTGCCCGCAAAAGAGTTGAAGTTCAGTGAAGAAGCACGCAACGCGATGCTTCAAGGCGTGAACGTACTTGCGAACGCGGTACGCGTAACCCTGGGACCAAAAGGTCGCAATGTTGTTTTGGGTAAGAAGTTTGGCTCACCAGTGATCACCAAAGACGGTGTCACCGTAGCCAAGGAAATCGAACTAAAAAACAAGTACGAAAACATGGGTGCGCAAATGGTGCGTGAAGTCGCCGTTAAGACAAACGATAAAGCCGGCGACGGCACAACCACGGCAACCGTATTGGCCCAGGCGATCTTTCGTGAAGGTGTTAAGAATGTTGCGGCTGGTGCAAACCCGATGGCTCTCCAACAGGGCATTCAGCAAGCAACCGAACTGGTCGTTGCCGAACTCGAACGGATGTCCAAGAAGGTAAAAGGCAAAGAGGAACTTACTAACGTTGCCACCATCTCGGCTAACAACGACCGCAACATCGGCGAATTAATCTCAGCGGCGATGGAGCAAGTTGGTAAGGATGGGGTCGTTACCGTCGAGGAATCAAAAACACTTCAGACTGAGCTTGATATCGTGGAAGGAATGCAGTTCGACCGCGGTTATCAGTCGCCATACTTTGTCACCAATGCAGATCGTATGGAGGCGATTCTCGATGAGCCATTAATCCTGCTTCACGAGAAGAAGATTTCGGCGATGCGTGACCTTCTTCCGCTGCTCGAACAAACCGTTGGTTTGGGAAAACCTCTCTTGATCATTTCCGAAGAGGTTGAAGGCGACGCTCTCGCGACGTTAGTCGTCAATCGACTACGCGGAACGATTAAAGTTTGTGCGGTTAAGGCTCCGGCGTTTGGTGATCGCCGTAAAGCAATCCTGGAAGATCTGGCGGTTCTCACAGGTGGACAGGTTATTACAGAAGACCTGGGCATCAAACTCGAGAACGTAACCGTTGGTGATCTTGGGTCCGCAAAACGCGTAATCGTTGATAAAGAGAATACAACCATCGTTGAAGGCGGTGGAGAGCGGAAAGCAATTCAAGGTCGAGTAGCAACTATTCGTAAACAGATCGAAGAAACGTCTTCTGAATATGATCGCGAAAAACTCCAGGAGCGCCTGGCAAAGTTGGCGGGTGGTGTAGCTGTGGTAAAGGTTGGTGCGCCAACTGAGACTGCCATGAAAGAAACGAAGATGCGTGTTGAAGATGCATTGAATGCAACTAAGGCAGCGGCTCAGGAAGGCATTGTGGTTGGTGGTGGCGTTGCTTTGATTCGGGCCGGGAAGGTGCTTGATTCGTTTTCATCCAAGGACCCCGATGTAAATACTGGGGCCAAGATCGTTCGTCGAGCATTGCAAGAACCTCTGCGACGAATTGCCGAAAATGCCGGAACTGAAGGTGCGGTTGTGGTTGGCGAGGTTGAACAAATGAAGGGTGCTAAAGGTTTCAATGCCGTAACAGGTGAATTTGAAGACCTTGCAGCAGCAGGAATTATCGATCCTACAAAGGTTGTAAGGACCGCACTACAGAATGCGGCATCCATTGCTGGTCTGCTTTTGACCACCGATGCAGCAATTACAGATATGCCAGAACCGAAAAAAGCGGCACCGCCAATGCCCGGAGGGGACGACTACGATTACTAAGAAAACCTCCCTTCTCAAGGATCTTTACAGTTCTGACGAAGAGAAACGGCAGGAGATTTGCAAGCGATCTCCTGCCGGTATTAGTTATTGCATTGAAACGCAACGGCGCTTATGCTGGGAACATCTAACCCGTTTGGTTGGATCTTTCCAGTTAGCTGTTTGAAAGTTGAGAAGTTACCGTCGCAAAATGAACCAGAAGGGGTGCGGCGGTCGTAAATAGAATATGGTTGATTTAGGTTCATACAAAGACAAATTCGCGGATAGCGGTCAGCGCATTTTGGAGCATGCGTTGGACGAATCGCGCCGTCGGGATCAAAATTTCGTGTCGGTCGAACATATTTTGCAGGCTTTAACTGTGGAAGAGCCAGATATGTTCAACTCCGCTATGCGCGAGTTATCGCTGGATCCTGTCGTAGTAAAAATGGCGATTGAAAAGCGACTCAGCGGGAGTCGCCAGCAGCACGTTGGAAAAGGTTTTCGAATCGGTTCGGATACAACAGACTTATTCAAGCGAGCAATGGAACGCGCCCGCAGCCAGGGACGCAAAACAATTGAAGCAACTGATATTTTCGACGCATTAAGCAATCAGGAAAGTCTCTTTATTGATGTTTTGAAAACAATGGGCGCAACTCCAGAAGCAGTTGCCGAAGGAGTACGAGCCCAGGTTCAAAAAAGAGAGCTGGAAGAAGAGCAAAACCGCAAGAAGTTTGAACTTCCACCTTATCTAAAACATTTCGGTGTTTCTCTGAATCGCCTCGCGCGCGCCGACAAAATCCCACCAACAATTGGCAGAGAAAAAGAGATTCAACAAATCATAGAGATCCTGTGTCACCGCGAGCGGGCGAATTCGCCAATGCTTGTAGGTGAACCGGGCGTGGGAAAGACCGCCGTTATTGAAGGACTAGCGCGTTTGATCGAACTGGAGCCAGAAAAAGTCCCGGCGCGTTTACGAGCTTCTCACATTGTTCAGTTGCAAATGGGTGGGCTCGTGGCCGGCACAATGCTGCGAGGAATGTTTGAAGAACGAATCAAGGGCATCATCGACGAAGTTAAAGAACGTGACAACTTGATTTTATTTATCGATGAGGCTCACACAATCATTGGTGCAGGTGCCGCATTGGGCACTTCGTCCGACGCCGCTAACATGTTTAAGTCAGCGCTCGCTCGTGGCGAGATGCGAATAATCGGCGCTACTACGATTTCAGAGTACAAAGAATACATTGCTGACGATGAGGCCCTCGCACGCCGCTTCCGCATGGTGAAGGTTGTCGAGCCATCAATCAACGAAACCCGGGAAATTCTCCTTGGCCTTCGTCCACGTCTCGAGAAAAACTATTCGGTCAAGATTTCCGACGAAGCCATTTCTACGGCGTTGGAAATGGCACCGAAATACATACGCAATCTGCACCTGCCTGACAAAGCGATTGGCTGGCTCGATACGGCGGCAGTGAAGGTGGAGATCAATGAACCTCAGACCCTGGTCGTAAAGCCTGAGCATGTTATCGAGGTGATCTCGCAGGAGTCTCGAATTCCGCGCGACATGATCTTCCGCGATACGACCGATCGCTTCGCTATGACGGAAGCAATGCTTAGCCAGCGCGTGATCGGCCAGAAAGAGGCAATCAAAGCGGTAGCTCAAAGGCTGCGCCTGAATAAAGGGCCGCTAAAGGAATCACATTACAAACCCGATGGCGTGCTTCTCTTCCTGGGCCCGACTGGTGTGGGTAAGACCGAACTGGCAAAAGCGGTCGCCGAATTCATGTTTGGCGACGAAGAAAAAATGGTTCGCATCGACATGTCTGAATACAGCGATGGCACAGTCAGCATCGAAAAGCTGATCGGTATGCCACGCGGTATCGTCGGTTCGGAGCGTGGCGGCATTCTCACGGAGCAATTACGTGAGAACCCCTACACCGTTTTGTTACTCGACGAAGTTGAGAAAGCTTCACCGTATTTGATGAATCTTTTTCTACAGGCATTCGATGAAGGCTGGTTAACAGACGGTCGCGGCAAAAAGGTCTATCTATCTGACGCTATCGTAATCATGACTTCAAACCTGGGTTCGGAAAACTTTAAGAAGTTTGAGAAACCTTTGGGCTTCGGTACGAAGACAGCCGCAGATTTTCGAGCGGTTAAGAATGAAGTGATGAAGGCGTCTGAGCAGAGATTCTCACCGGAGTTTCGTAATAGGATTGACGAGATTGTCGTCTTTTCGCCGTTGACGATGGACGAAGTACGCCAGATTGCGCGACTGTATCTGGAGAGATTGCGACGCCAAATGGAGCGACAGGGGAAATACGTTGAAATCACTGAAGCGGCTGTCAACCTTTTAACGGAGAAAGGTTTCAATACCGCCTACGGTGCACGATTCTTAAAGCGTCACATCGATGAACACGTGAAGTTACCAATCACCAGCATGTGGAAAACTTCATCAAGTTTCAAGGTGGATGTTGAAAATGGCGAAACCGTAGTCAAGCAAAACGGAAACAAACCGCAACTTAATTGAGTTGCGGTTTGTTGATCCAAATACCACCAACCGCAGTTGGTGGATCGTTGATACCTTACCTACCACAACCTTGCAGCCTAGCCGGAGGAATACCACCAACCGCAGTTGGTGGATCGTTCATACCTAACCTACTAGAACCTTGCAGCTTAGTCGGGGAAATACCACCAACCGCAGTTGGTGGATTGTTCATACGCGGTCTACAAAAATAGATACTAGCAGCTAAAACGATCCTTGGCGGTACAGGTTGACGCAAGTGCCAGCTTCCTTGAACAGTATATGAACAATCCACCAACTGCGGTTGGTGGTATTACGGCAGATGCCAGCGCTTTCTTTTGTAGGTTAGGTATGAACAATCCACCAACTGCGGTTGGTGGTATTCCGGCAGATGCCAGCGCTTTCTTTTGTAGGTTAGGTATGAACAATCCACCAACTGCGGTTGGTGGTATTC
>JBKPQV010000023.1:0-6085 GCA_046734235.1 Acidobacteriota bacterium | reverse complement strand
TTAAAGGCGGAAATAAGCATCGACACCGCAATCGTCGTAGCAAACTGATTGTTGAGCCGGCCTTGGATCCCGCCCATAAACGCAACTGGTAGAAAGACCGCTGACAGAATCAGGGCGATAGCGATCACTGGTCCACCGACTTCCTTCATTGCCTGGATGGTTGCCTCTCGCGGTGACTTACCCAACTCGATGTGATGCTCAACGGCCTCAACCACGATGATCGCGTCGTCAACAACCAGGCCGATCGCTAATACAAATGCAAACAGCGACAAAGTGTTAATGGAGAATCCCAGCAAGGGAAAGACAGCAAACGTACCAATCAACGAAACAGGTACTGCAATCACAGGAATAATCGTCGCCCGCCAGTTCTGCAGGAAGAGAAAGACGACGATGATTACAAGAACCATCGCTTCCAACAGCGTGGTCACTGTTTCCTTCATGCCCTCGCTTACCGAGCGGGTCGTATCCAGGACGACGGCGTAGTCGAGATCAGCGGGGAAACGCTGCTTCAGCTCGGACATTGTTTTTTGTAATCCGTTTGCTGTCGCCAGTGCGTTAGATCCGGGTGATTGAAAAACTGCGACAATTGCGCTGGGCTGCCCGTTCATGCGCGAGCTTTGTTGATAATTGAGTGCGCCCAACTCGATTCGAGCGACATCTTTCAGGCGCACTACCGAGCCATCTGGATTGGCGCGAACCACAACTTGCGCAAATTGTTCCGGTGTCTCCAATCTGCCTTGTGCCCGAACGGTGTATGTCTTTTCAGTACCTTCGGGAGCAGGTGCTGCGCCAACTCTTCCGGATGGATTTACGGTGCTCTGTTGTTGAACTGCCTTTGCCAGATCCGGAACACCAAGGCCAAGCTTTGCCAGTACGTCAGGTTTGACCCAGATACGCATCGCATAGTCGCTGGAGCCGAAAACTCTCACTTCACCTACTCCGGGTACGCGATAGAGCACGTCATTAATGTTGATATTCGCGTAGTTGGCTAAGAACAACGAGTCGTAAGTTTTGTTTGGTGAATAGAGCGAAAACACGAGCATTGGCAAACCAGTTGACTTGCGTGTCGTTAGACCAAACTGATTTACATCGGTGGGGAGATTTGGTTCGGCCTGAGCCAATCGATTTTGGACGTTAACCTGATCGATGTTTACGTCTGTATCTACTCCAAACGTCACCACCAATTGTTGGCTGCCGTCATTAGCATTGATCGACTGCATATAGAGCATGTTGTCGACGCCATTCATCTGTTGCTCGATTGGCGTAGAGACAGATTGCTCAATAGTGATTGCATCCGCGCCGGTGTAATTCGTCGAGACGATAATCTGCGGCGGCACTATCTCGGGAAAAAGCGCCAGCGGTAGACCTGACATCGCAAGCAATCCGCCGATGACCGTAATGACGGCGATCACTATCGCTACAATTGGCCGCTTAATGAAGAAGTTCGAGATCATTTCCTTGTTTCCGAATTAGTTGCTCGCGGTGACCTGGCTGGAAAATGGTTTCGGATCGACAAGCATTCCTGGTCCGACTTTAAGCGTGCCTTCGGCAACTATGACGTCCCCGGCTTGAAGTCCTTCCTCTACAATCCACTGCGAACCGCTTTTCTCACTTACTTTGACTGGACGAATACTTATCTTGTGGTCAGAGCCAACAACGGCCACCTGATAGGTTCCCTGTAATTCGGTGACTGCTCTTTGTGGGACCAGTAACGCGTTTTCTTTTGTCGTTGTTACAGCTCGCACACGGCCGTATTGACCCGGGCGCAGTACATTTCCCGCGTTCGGAAAAACTCCGGCGATACGGATCGCGCCGGTCTTCGGGTCAACCTCGCGATCCGCAAAATAGAATTTTCCTTTTTCCGGGTAGCTAGAGCCGTCCGAGAGAATCAATTCCAATTCAAGACCGGTTAATTCATCGCTCTTGCTAAGCATTGGTTTCGTGTAGTTCAGATAGTCCTGCTCGCTTAATGTGAAATAGACTTTTATTGGGTCAACGGTCGAAATAGTCGTTAGTGGCGCGCTCGAAGCGCTCACTAGATTTCCGACCTGTGCTTGCGCGATTCCTACGATTCCATCAATTGGAGCCGTGATTTTTGTGAAGCCGAGATTTAGTAAAGCGGTGTTTACTGTCGCCTTAGCGTTTTCGAGTTGGCCCTTGGCGGTAGTTATTCCAGCCTTGGCCGTGCTCAGCTGAGCTTTACCGTGAGCGAGTTGGGCTTTGGCAGCCTCAACTCCGGCCTTCGCAGCCTCGATTTGTGCTTTGGAAACGAGGTTGGTCTGAACTGCATTGTCGTACTCTTGTTGAGTGACAGCCTTTTCCTCAATGAGCGGACGATACTTGTCGACATCGAGCTGTGTCTTAACGCCGTTCGCCTGTGCCTGGACCAACTGAGCTTGCGCTTGGGCCAGCTGGCTGTTTGCTTGGTCGAGCTGGGCTTCAGCCTGGGCAACTTGCGAGGTTGCTTGTTCTACTAGTCCCTGGAACTGGGCAACTTGTCCGTTAGCCTGCTCAACTTCAGCTTGAAAAGGACGGGGATCAATTTCGAAAAGCAGTTGCCCTTTTTTTACAAATGAACCTTCTTTGTAATCTTGTTTTAGCAAATAGCCGCTAACCTGGGCCTTAATTTCAGCGTTGACCATTCCTTCCGTTGTCCCAATCCATTCGGTGTAGATCGGTACCGTTGTTGGCGAGACAGAGACCACACCAACTTCGAGCGGTCGCTGTGCAGCTTGAGCTTGTTTATTTGGTCTGCCGAATCCCAGTAGGACCGCCAGCAATAAAATGGCCGCGACCGCAGCGATAGAAATAACCAACTTCTTCCTATTGAATAATTGTCTTAGCGCACTTGCGTTCACTTCTTTCTCCTTTGTGTTCTCCGTCTTGTTCTTCTCCCCCGAGCAGGTGGCTTTTCTGATTGCTCAGGGCCAGCCACCTGCTTCCAAACACGGACTTGCCCGATAGGTCCGTGCCCCCCTGAAAGATCATCCTTTGATTCGTTGCTCACGTTTGTTCTCGATGCCGGGATCCCTTCAGCAAGAGCTAAGCCAAAGAGTTTTTGTTAAGCGTTCGATTGGTTCGTAACTCCAAGTTCACATGAGGGGTGACGACCACTTGTCACATGACCATATTTGGTCGGTGCAGATGACAAGTTCATTAAGACGGAGTTAACAGAGTTGCTAGTTTTGGGTCGGTTTGTGAGTTTGCACTACACCGCAGAGTGATTTTGGACGTGGCGAGGATCTTGCAAAGGATCAACGACAGCGAAAAAGTAAATCTAAGCTTAGGACTTGAACAATGGTGAATAGGACCAAGATCAAGGTAGTAAAACGCTCGGATCGCGTTTTTGAAAAGTCATTAGACCCTGCGGCCGTGGAGCAACCGCGGCGAAATGCAAAAGACGACTTAGTCAAGGCCGTGACAAGTTGGGTAAAAGAGTTTCAGGAGAGACGATCGCGTGAGCGTTTTAGGCTCGGTTCATTGTGAGGTAAACAATAGGACCAACATGACCCATTCGACCTAGTCGGAAATGCTATGTTTAGCAATTTCCGTTGATCTCTTCGATCACGCATTTAGTCATCAGGCTTCTCGAAATCAATTTAATGCCGTGCTTATGCATTTTGGTTAACAAGGCTTTTCCGTGGTCGTCGATGAAGCTTATGTTCGTCAGATCGACAAGAAGGGTGGAATGAAAAGTTGAAGATTGCTGCCAGCACTTGTCCAACTCGTCTACGCAAACGCCGGCCAATTTTCCTTCAAGGAAAAGGCGCGTCATTGATGATTCTGTTTTCGCTGTAATTCTGATCATATTGTCTTTCGACATGACCGCGTAGCAAACGCCTTGCCGAACTTGAAAGGACGCGAAACCCGTGAAAGTTTTCATAGATGAGAAGCTCCAGCCGTTTGAAGCGCTGTGTCGAGGTGACCAAATATCATCAAGTGACAAGCTTTGGTCACGAACGGAACCAGCAGCTAAGTTTGCTCGTAACCAGACCGTCAAGTATGCTCTGAGTTACATCGGTGAAAAACGGGTGAACGCAAAATCTGCTGAGAATTTTACGCCGTCTTCCGGGACCTGGGGGGAAGAAATAGTGACTGCCCAAGCCACTCAAGTTGTTGCTGTCGAAAACGAAACCCAAAAATACCTGACGTTGTTGGAGCTCTCAAAAGCAATCGCCTCTCACCGGGAGATTACTGAGCTGTTCCATGATGTCTATTCACGACTGAAGCATCTATTTCCTTATCGCGATCTGGCTGTGATGTTGCACGATGAGAAACGCGATGTTATGCGCTCTTATATTATCGAAGGCATCGACTCTGAAGACTTCCTCAGCACTCAGCCGGCTGAAGTAGCGATGGATCAATCGATCAACGGGCACGTATGGGTGGAGCAAAGTCCGATCATTATCGACGATTTGCACCAGGACTTTCGCTTTCCCGCGGCTCAGTTGCTTCGGGATAAAGGGATCAAGTCGGTTTGTTGTTTACCTTTGAGCACCGTGCACGAACGGTTGGGAACGCTCAACTTGTGGAGTGATGAGCCCGGTGCTTACCAGGATTTTGACATCAATTTTGCCCAGTTAGTCAGCGCACAAATAGCAGTCGCAGTTGAGGCCCAGTTTCAGCGACAGCAGATTGCGCGCGAACGCGATCGTTCGCGGCTGCTACTCGAGGTTAACAATACCCTTGTTTCGAATCTCAACTTACGCGAGTTGCTGTCAGCCATTTCCGTTGCGTTGAGCCCGGTGATGCCTCATGAAGCTGCCGCACTGACCTTGTATGACGCACCTTCGAATCAGCTGCGCGTCGCCGCTTTTGATTATCCAGAACACGAAAGCAATTGTGCGACTGGCAAAGTTGTTCCGTTTGAAGGTAATCCAGTTGGTGAAGCGTTCACTACTCGCAAAACAGTATTGATTGACTATGACAAAGTTAACCCTGCTGGTAATTGTTCAGGGCTGGTTTCCGGTTGTGCTTCGCCTCTGATCTTCCGCGATCGGGCGATCGGCGTTCTCGCTATTAAAAGCACGCGCGAACACGCATTCTCGGGGGATGATGCAGAATTATTCGAGCAGGTCGCCAAGCAAGTCGCGATCGCTGTAGAAAATGCGCTTGCCTACAACGAAATCGAAACACTGAAAAACAAGCTCGAGAAAGAGAAGCTCTACCTTGAAGAAGAGATACGCACCGAGTACAACTTTGAGGAGATCATAGGTTCGAGTTCGGTGTTGAAGCGCGTGCTGCAGAATGTCGAAACAGTTTCCACAACAGGTTCGACCGTGCTGATTTATGGAGAAACGGGAACTGGAAAAGAGTTGATCGCGCGCGCCATTCACAACCTTAGTGACCGGCGCGAGCGAACTCTCGTTAAGGTAAACTGCGCAGCAATTCCGACTGGACTGTTGGAGAGTGAGTTATTTGGCCACGAAAAAGGCGCTTTCACAGGAGCGATTGATCGTCGGATTGGCCGTTTCGAACTGGCCCATCAGGGCACAATTTTTCTCGATGAAGTTGAGGACATTCCGCTCGAACTGCAGTCGAAACTTTTGCGAGTGCTTCAAGAACAGGAGTTCGAGCGGCTTGGTAGTTCGCGGACGCTGCGGGTTGATGTGCGTGTGGTAGCGGCAACCAATGCAAATCTTGCGCAACTAGTAGAAGAAAAGAAGTTTCGTAGTGATTTGTATTACCGTTTGAATGTTTTCCCTATCAACGTGCCTCCACTGCGAGAGCGACCGGAAGACATTCCCTTGTTGGTGCACTTCTTTGCAAACAAGTTTGCCCAACAGATGAAGCGACCGATTGAAAGTGTGCCTAAGGATACGATGGCAGCGCTGGTCAAATACCATTGGCCCGGCAACATTCGCGAACTCGAGAATCTCGTTGAGCGTGGCGTTATTTTGTCGAGAGGCTCGACACTCGAGATACCTTTGGCTGAGTTGAAAAGCGCGACTAAGAGTGCTGTTGCCCTTAATGGTGCGACAACGCTTGAATCGGTCGAGCGTGAACACATTTTGCGTGTGCTCGGCGAATCGAAATGGGTTATCGGTGGACCTAACGGGGCAGCAGCGCGTCTTGGGGTGAATCG
>JBKPQV010000022.1:0-13739 GCA_046734235.1 Acidobacteriota bacterium | reverse complement strand
CTTAAAGAAGCACGAAATCGGAACCAAAGTTTACTATCCGATCCCGTTGCATCGACAGCAATGCTTTGAATATCTCGGGTATTCGGAAGGCTCATTCCCTGAATCGGAGAAGGCTGCCCGAGAAACATTAGCCCTGCCGATGTTTCCCGAGTTGACTGAAGAGCAACAGCAATATGTTGTCGAGACGATCAGGAGTTTTAAGATTTAGACCTTTTCTCTAATGAAGCAAAAACTAAGCATCATTACTCCATCGTTCAATCAGGGGAGATTCCTTGAAGCGACGATCTTGTCCGTGCTTAATCAAGGTTATGAAAATCTTGAGTACATAATTATTGACGGCGGCAGTACTGACGACAGTGTAGAAGTCATAAAACGTTATGCTGACCGGCTTACCTATTGGGTAAGTGAAAAAGATCGCGGTCAGGTGCATGCGATCAATAAAGGACTCGAAAAAGTTACCGGCGATGTCCTGGCATTTATTAATAGCGATGACCTTTACTTTCCTGGAACCTTTAAAGCCGTGATGGAGTATTTTGCCGCGCATCCGAATTGCGAATGGGTTTGCGGCGACACTGAAATGTTCGGCGAAGGCTATCGCTCCGAGATGATCCATGCGGTTGTTCCTAAGTCGGCGGCGCACGTTCTTTCGTGGGCATACAATGCTCCCCAGCCAGGACACTTTTGGAAAACAGAAATCGTGAAATCAGGTTTTCAGGAGCGCTGGAACTACGACTTTGATCACGATATGTATGTGCGATTACTCCTTAATGGTCATAAGTGTGAATATCTCCCGATTCCTTTGGCGAGATATCGCCTCCATGAAGTAAGCAAAACGATTGCGGAAGGACACCGGCAGCTAGAAGAGTTTGATCAGATCGCCGAGTTTTACGAACCTCAGTTAAAAGGCGCGGATCAGAGGTGGTGTCGAGCGACGAGATTCTTACGGCTTTCCTATGCCGCGAGTGAGGCGGGCCGCAAAACGGAAGCAATCAAGTGGTTAACAAAGGCGTTGGCCACACACCCGGAAAGTTTGATAGATCGTCCTTTTTGGGGTTGCCTGCGTCGTTTGGCGCTGAGCCCAAGCGCACAATGATATCGCTTGCATTTAAGGTCGTGGCTATTTAAGGTTTCACATCTCAGCTAACAAAGATTTTTTTTGGGAGATCACACCAACATGGCAGAACAAACAAAGGTTTTAGTGACGGGGGCCGGAGGTTTTATTGGGCACCACTTAACTAAATATCTGGTCGAGCGTGGTTATTGGGTTCGTGGCGTTGATGTTAAGGAACCCGAATATGAGCCAACTGCGGCCAACGATTTTAGACTATTGGATTTATCTGAAGCAGGTAACTGTCTCGAAGCCACCGAAGGCATCGATGAGGTCTACGGACTGGCTGCAAACATGGGAGGTATCGGTTTCATCGAAACTAACAAAGCGGTGATCGTCCGTGACAACACACTTATTAATATGCACTCGATTGAGGCCGCCAGGCAGAACGGCGTAAAGCGTTATCTGTACACCTCTAGCGCGTGCATTTATCCCGGTTACAAGCAAAAAGAGACCGATGTAACTCCTTTACGAGAGGAAGACGCCTATCCCGCCGATGCAGAAGATGGGTATGGGTGGGAGAAGCTCTACATGGAGCGCGTTTGCCGGCACTACACCGAAGATTTTGGACTCGATACTCGCGTTGTCAGATTTCACAACATTTTTGGTCCTCTCGGAACGTACGATGGCGGTCGGGAAAAGTCGCCCGCTGCGATCTGTCGAAAGATCGCGCTCGCTGATGATGGCGACAGCATTGAAGTTTGGGGTGACGGAGAACAAACCCGTTCCTACTGTTATATCGACGACTGTGTTGAAGGTATTTATCGATTGATGCGCAGCGAACATCGCGAACCGATTAACCTGGGTCAGGATCGTATGATCTCAATCAACGAATTGGTCGAAATGGTATCAAGAATTGCCGGCAAGAAAATCGGCAAGTCTTACGACCTAACCAAGCCACAGGGTGTTCGTGGAAGAAACAGCGACAATACTAAGTTGCGAGAAGTGCTGGATTGGGAGCCGACGATTTCGCTCGAGAATGGGTTGGAAAAGACCTACCACTGGATCGCGGGTGAACTCAAAAAGAACAACGCTGCCATCAACGTTGCCGTTAGCTAGGCTATAGCCGAACAAGCCACAGATAAGCGTAGTTGAAGCAGATGTCGATTGACTAATCCGTGCGAGTCTGTGGCTTAACCTTTATGTCAAAACTATCGTTCCGAGCAGAAAGAGAATTTGGATTGATTGTTGGTGGAGCTTTTACACTGCTCGGAACCTGGTGGCTCTACCGGGGGAAATTTGCCGTAGCTGCGGACATCGTTTTGCCCCTGGGTATCACGCTCGTTGTATTAGGTTTGCTTGTTCCGCGAGTTCTCGTTTATCCAAACCGTGTGTGGATGAAGTTGGCACAAGGTATGTCGTATGTTTCAACGCGGGTAATTTTAGCTTTTGTTTTCTTCGGAGTTTTGACGCCAATTGGATTGATAAAGAAAGCTATGGGCTGGGATCCTCTGAATCGGCGAGCTGCTCGCGAGAATTCCTATTGGCGCCCATACTCGAAACGTCAGTTAGATCCGCGACACTACGAAAAGATGTTTTAAGACGCTATGTCAAAAGTCCAGGTAGTTAGTGAACTGTGGCAGTTCATGCGTGAGAACAAGAAGTATTGGCTCGCGCCTATTGTAATTACACTCGTACTAGTTGGAGTGCTCTTAGTTCTTGCTAAGAGTTCCGCAATCGCTCCCTTTATCTATACCTTGTTTTAAAGGTTTCCGTTAAGCATCAGGTGGTTAGTGTTCTTGGAGTATCAGCGTTCTATCACGATTCGGCGGCTTGTCTGGTCATCGATGGTGAAATTGTTGCTGCTGCCCAGGAGGAAAGATTTAGTCGGGTAAAACATGACCACCGGTTTCCGCTCAATGCGACGCGCTATTGCTTGAACGAAGGTAATCTCACCGCCGACCGGCTTGACTACGTAGGCTTCTACGATAAGCCCCTCCTAAAGTTTGATCGTCTCCTGGAAACCTATCTTGATTATTCTCCCTCGGGTTTCTCTTCGTTTCTGAAGTCAATGCCGCTTTGGATGCGAGAAAAATTGTGGATGCCCGATCTAATTCGCACAGAATTGGCAAAAACAGATGGTGAAGACGACGAACGACGGGCAAAAAAGCAAGGCAAGAAGTTTCAATGGAAACTTCTCTTTGGCGATCATCATGAGAGTCACGCAGCGAGCGCCTTTTATCCCTCACCATTTGAAGAAGCTGCCATTCTGACAATTGATGGCGTTGGTGAATGGGCCACGAGTTCGATTGGGATTGGCAAAGGAAACGAGATCACGCTGCTGAAGGAGCTTCGTTATCCGGACAGTCTGGGTCTCCTCTATAGCGCATTCACCTACTACACCGGATTCAAAGTAAATAGCGGCGAATACAAAGTAATGGGACTAGCGCCGTACGGTGAACCAAAATTTGTCGATGTGATTAAGGACAAGTTGTTGGAAATTGGTGATGACGGCAGCCTGCGAATGAACCACGATTACTTTAGTTATTCGCAAGGCTTAAGAATGACAAACCGCGCGTTCGATAGGGTCTTTGGCGGTCCGCCGCGAGTGCCAGAATCGCGGCTCACTCAGCGAGAAATGGATCTCGCGCGCAGCATCCAGGTCATCACTGAAGAGGTAATGTTAAAGATGGCCCGTTACGCGCGACAGGAAACGCAAATGAAGTACCTCTGTCTCGCAGGAGGAGTTGCGCTCAACTGCGTTGCAAACGGACGGATCATGCGCGAGGTCCCATTTGATGAAATCTGGATTCAACCCGCGGCAGGTGACGCTGGAGGTGCATTGGGCATTGCCGTGGCGATCTGGCACCGTTACCTAAACCAACCTCGACATAGTGCTGAGAGCACTCGCGCGTGGATCTCTTCAAGGTCAAAAAAATCAAACGGTTTGCCTCCATATGCCGATGGAATGAATGGTTCCTATCTTGGCCCGAGGGACTCGAGTGATTCGATTGAAGAGTTCTTGAAGTCTAGCAACGCTGTCTACAAAAAATATTCGCGTGAAGAACTCCCCAGTGTAATTGCCGATCTTTTGGCGTCGGGAAAGGTCATTGGTCTTCATCAGGGCCGGATGGAGTTTGGTCCACGAGCATTGGGGGGGAGAAGCATCATCGGCGACCCGCGTTCTTCAGAGATGCAATCGCTAATGAATCTGAAGATCAAGTACCGTGAGAGTTTCAGACCCTTTGCGCCCAGCGTCTTAAGAGAGAGGGTTTCAGAGTGGTTTGAGATGGACGGCGATAGTCCTTATATGTTGTTTGTTGCCGATGTTGCCGAAGACAAACGATGTAACATGACTGATAAGGAGAAGGGACTTTGGGGCATAGAAAAGTTAAACGTTAAGAGGTCCGACATTCCGGCAGTAACTCACGTGGATTACTCAGCGAGAATTCAAACAGTTCGCCGGGAAACAAACCCTCTCTATTGGGACATAATCGAAGCTTTTCGAGTCAAAACTGGCTGTCCGGTATTAATCAACACCAGTTTCAATGTTCGAGGCGAACCAATCGTCTGCACTGCCGCCGACAGTTATCGTTGCTTTATGAGAACCGAGATGGACTACCTGGTGTTGGAAAAATTCATTCTGGATAAGAAAGATCAGCCCGCTTTAGAAGATAAGCAGGACTGGCGCTCGGAATTTTCTTTGGATTGAGGCAGTTTGAATTCATCGTTCGACAAACAATCCAGAATTCTCTAGGATTTCTGCTGAATATTGTGAAGCCTGCTCGTGATATGAAAGTTAGTGTAGTCGTCCCTGTTCGTGACGAAGCAGAAACGATTCGCGAGCTGCTAGATGGCCTGCTTCAACAGACTCGCCCTCCAGACGAGATTATCCTCACGGATGGTGGCTCAGTAGATTCCACCCCCCGGATTATTGAGGAATACATTCAGGCAGGAGCGCCCGTCCGGTTGATTAAGGCCGGCGCTGCTTTACCTGGGCGCGGTCGAAATTTAGGGGCCGCCGAAGCGCAGTTTGAATGGCTAGCTTTCACGGACGCAGGTAACAGACCGGCAAAGGACTGGCTTGAAGCGTTAGTGACCAAGCCGCTCAAGGACGAGACGATAGATGTGGTTTATGGTTCATGGACCCCAGTTACAGACAATTTTTTTACTGAGTGCGCGGCGATTGCCTACGTGCCTCCACCAACCCTTACAAATGGGATTCTGGTGAGGCCACGATTTATTGCCTCAGCCCTGATGCGACGACAGGCCTGGAAAACTGTCAAAGGGTTTCCGGAACGTCTGCGGTCTGGGGAAGATTTGATTTTTATGAATCGCGTGGAGGATGCTGGCTTTCGCTCGGTGCGCGAACCAAATGCAAATGTCTACTGGAAACTCAGACCCACGTTGTTATCTACGTTTAAAAGGTTTCTTGTTTACTCTCGAAACAACATTCGAGCAGGCTTATGGCGAGACTGGCAGGCAACAATCTTAACTAGATACGCGGTTTTGTTTCTGATGTTTGCTGTTCTATTGTTGCTCAATCCGCGCTGGGTCTGGATTCCGGTGGCCTTATGGTTTTTGATGATGATTGCTCGGGCAGTGGTGTCGATCGCTCGAAACCGCTCTTGTTATCCTGCGACAATACCCAGAAATATTGCGCGTGTCGTTCTCATTGCATTTGTACTTACATTAATAGATGCGGGAGCAATTGTAGGATCCATCCAATGGCTCTTCTTAGATTGGGCCCGAGGGGATCGCAAGGCTGCGGTTGAAGCCAGGAATGGTGCTTAATTTTGACATCCGCTGATTAGAATGGCCGTAGAAAAAGAGAAACTGATCGAATCACTTCGCTGTCCGTCGTGTGCCGCAGGTTTGGCGTTCGGAGACGCCGAACAAGAACTGATCTGCACCAACTGTAAGCTCTCATTCCCCATCATTAACGGAATACCTCGACTGATGGTGTCGCCCTTTCGTGAAGCATTACTCGGAAACGGCTCCGCTACTGGAACCGATGCGCTGCAAGTAGAGACGGCGCTTAGTTTTGGATACGAGTGGCAGCAGTTTCCCGAAATGTATGACCAGTGGGAAAAGATTTTTCTCGACTACATGCAGCCTCATCCAGCAGATTTTCTTCGTGGTAAGAAAGTGCTAGATGCCGGTTGCGGCAGTGGCCGTTTTGCTTATTGGGCGGCAAAGTTTGGCGCTGAGGTTTGGGCAGCCGATTTGGGACCTGCGGTGGAAGTCGCACACCGCAATACTCAATCCGCTGGAAAAGTCCAGGTAGTTCAGTCAGATCTGCATCGACTTCCCTTCGCGCTGGAAAGCTTCGATTTCATTTATTCGCTTGGTGTCCTTCATCATCTTCCCGATCCTGAAAAGGCGTTCCAAGACCTTTTGCGTTATTTGAAGCCTGGTGGAGACGTTCAGATTTATCTGTATTGGAAACCCGAACGACAACCGATTAAGTGGTTACTCTTGAAAGCAGTCGACGCGGCTCGCCGCGTGACCACACGGCTGCCACATTCGGCAGTCTATTCATTAGCATATCCCTGGGCAGCAGCGGCATTTCTGTTCTTTGTGTGGCCCTACCGGATCATGAAGAAGGTGCCGGCGCTGCAGGGAGTGGCCGAGAGTATTCCGCTAAAGCAATATGCGAGTTTTCCATTCCGTGTTTGCGTGAACGATCAACTCGATCGTCTTTCAGCTCCTATTGAGAATCGCTATACAAGGGCCGATGTAGAAGACTGGTTCAAACGGGCAAAACTCGAAACACCACAGATAAATCCAAATTTCGGCTGGGTCGCTACCGGAAGGAAAAACGCGAGTGAGAACTCACCTAGACCCATTGATCAGGTCTCGACACCACCAAAACTGACGAAAGGACCGATGCGCGTCCTGGCTTTGGTGCCGGGTATTTATGATACGTCACCTGGTCAGCGTTACCGGCTGGAACAATGGGAGCCTCTACTCCGTGAACGTGGAGTAGAGATTACATATGAACCATTTGAATCATCTGAACTTCATGAAATCGTCTATAAACACGGACAACTAGGAAATAAGTTAAAGTTAGTTGCAGGTGCGGTTAGTCGGCGCACAGGGTTATTAAGCAAGATCAAGAATTATGACGTTGTTTACATTTTTAGAGAGGCGGCGCTGCTTGGCCCACCAGTGTTCGAAAGATTAATAAGTCAAACAAGAGTTCCGATGGTTTTTGATTTTGACGATGCGATATTTCTCTCCTACAAAAGTCCATCAAACGGATATCTAAGCTACTTGAAATTTGCGGGCAAGACGAAGACTATCTGCCGCCTTGCTGCGCACGTGATGGTTGGTAATCCTTACCTGGCCGACTATGCCCGACAGGTAAACCAAAACGTCACAATTATTCCGACCACGATTGATACAGCAAAATATAAAGGGCTAACCAACAAAGACTCACGCGATAAGATCTTGATTGGATGGACGGGTAGTCACAGTACCGTGCAACACCTCGACACGTTACGTGGGGCTTTGCAAAAGCTGGCCAAGCTGGAACCCGTCCGTCTGCGCGTGATTGGAACCTCGTCTTATCAGCTTGAAGGCGTAGATGTGGAGGTACGGAAGTGGCGGAGTGAAACGGAGGTTGAAGATCTTGAGGATATCGATATCGGCATTATGCCTCTTCCGGATGACAGTTGGAGCAAGGGAAAATGTGGTGCAAAGGCTTTGCAATTTATGGGTATGAGTATTCCCACTGTCTGTTCGCCTGTTGGTGTGAACACGGATATTATTCAAGACGGTCAAAACGGCTTAATAGCCAATAGTGAAGACGAGTGGATCGAGAAGTTGAGCCTGCTCATTAGATCGAAGTCCCTGCGCGAGCAGCTTGGTAACGCAGGACGTAAGACTGTTGAACAAAGGTATTCTGCACTATCACAGGCTCCCAGAGTCTATGAGATTCTAAAGTCAGTAGTAGAGAACTCTAAGGGTCGAAAATGAAGCCTTAGCAAAACGATCTTTTATTTGGTCCAGCGAAGTTTTTGAACCCTAGCCCTGATGCATAAAACAAGCAGATTCCGATTCCTGATATTGTGTTTGCTTGCGATTTGGCCTTCGTTCATAAAAGTCCCGCTCTATCGATTGTTCTTTAGATATAGAATCGGTAGGCGGGTGAAAATCGGGCTTAGCTTGATTGACGCAGGTCAATGTGAGATTGCCGACGACGTCAAAATAGGACACTTGAATGTCGTGATGCGGGTAGGTCAACTGAAGATCGGTGATCACGTTCGCATTGGTCATCTGAATATTATTCGAGGCGGTGATGAAGTTTCGTTAGGACGCTTTTCCGAGATTATCCGGCTTAACGAAATCAACTCGATACCAGAACCTGACGTAGTGAATAAACTCGATCCAAGATTTCTGCTAGGTGCAGGAAGCATAATAACAGCTGGTCATAAGATCGATTTTACTGATCGGGTTTCTATCGGTAGAAGAGTTATTCTAGGCGGTCGTAATTCGTCGCTTTGGACACACAATCGACAAAGGACTTTGCCAATTACTATAGGCGATCTAGTCTATATTGGTTCGGAAATTCGCATGGCACCAGGTAGTTCGTTACCGGCTCGTTGTATCGTTGGCATAGGCTCTGTAATAACGCGTGAATTGGTCGGGGAAGGAAAGCTAATTGCAGGTGTACCGGCCAAACCAGTTAAAGATTTGAGCGACGACGACAAGTTTCTCATCGAGCGCAAAACTCGACTGGACCTTCCAAATGATCTATAGCATTTTGAGTTAGTAGTATGAATGCACTCTTAGGAATTCTGTCTTTGGCTGTTTGCGGCGGGGCACTATTTTTGGCGCCAACGCACGCTCCCGGTGCTATGGCTTTTTGCATAGCGACGTCGTTGCCCACCATCTTTATTCTCAGCCGCAACGAAGAAGATCGGACATTTCTTCTACGACTCTTTCTTCTGGCATTACTTCTTCGCATTGTCGTTGCAACCATCATCTTCGTTGGACACTACGAAGAGTTCTTTGGAGGTGACGCGAATACTTACGATATCTATGCCAGATCTCTACTATCGTCGTGGGACGGCGATAAATACCACACCGCGGCCTACAATAATTTTGTTCGTTCCGGTGCTAGCGCATGGGGAATGCTTTGGTTGGTGGCCCTTGTTTATAAAACAATCGGCGTGAACATGTTTGCAATTCAGCTGATTAATGCGTCTGTTGGGTCTTCTACAGCAATCGTCGTCTATCACACCTCACAACACTTATTCAACAATCGGCGTGTTTCTCGTGTCGCAGCAATACTAGTCGCATTCTTTCCTTCGCTCGTCTTGTGGTCATCCCAAGCGCTGAAAGACGGCATCATCGTGTTGATCTTGGCCCTGGCGATTTTCCAGACGCTCAAGTTGATGCAAAAGATAACAATAGGGTACGTGGTTATCCTGACCGCTTGTTTGTTGTCGTTGCTCACGCTTCGCTTCTACACCTTTTACATGATGACTGCGGCAGTGGCAGGTAGTTTCATGATCGGTAGTAAAGCGATGAATATGCAAGGTTTTCTGCGCCGTTTTGCAGTGGTGATTGCAGTGGGGCTCGTATTCACCTGGTTTGGAATTGCGCGCTACGCCGGCGCACAATTCGAAAGATACGGTTCCCTAAAAATGGTACAGACGAGTCGAATCGACATGGCGAGGACAGCAGATTCAGGTTTTATGAAGGACGTCGACGTGCAAACTACAGAGGGGGCGTTGACGGCAATCCCGGTCGGTATTCTATATCTGTTGTTTGCGCCGTTTCCCTGGCAGCTAGCCTCGGTGCGTCAGAGTATAGCTTTACCCGAAATGATTCTTTGGTGGTTGGCATTTCCCTTACTGGTTCTTGGTTTTTGGTACGGGATAAAACATCGACTACGCGAAGTAGCCCCGATCATTATCTTTACGACGATGCTGACACTCGCGTATTCCCTTGTGCAGGGAAACATTGGGACGGCGTATAGACAAAGGTCCCAGATGCTGGTCTTTTACTTTATCTTTGTGGCTGTCGGTACGATCATCTTAATGGAGAAAGCAGAAAACAAACGACTCGCAGCTCAGAAAGCGAAGCAAGAACTGGCTGATCTGCAGGCTGCTCGGGCCTTAGCGCGCCGCCAGGCATCCAAGTTGCCCGAATCACAGCCTCTCGGGACCTCATCCTAAAATCCAATGAGTTTTCAGCTAGGACCATTATGTGTGGCATCGTAGGCTTCGTTAGAAATGATGGAAAAGCAGTTGACGAGAAACTGCTCCGGCGAATGAATGACGCGATTAATCACCGCGGTCCTGACGATGACGGTTTTTATGTGAGCGGATCAGTCGGTTTGGCAATGCGTCGTCTCGCCATCATCGACTTGAAGAGCGGCAAGCAACCAATACACAATCACGATGGCAGCGCCTGGATAGTCTTCAACGGTGAAATTTACAACTACCTTGAACTTCGCAAAGAACTTGAAAAGCTAGGCCACACCTTCTACACAAACAGCGATACCGAAGCGATCGTTCATGCTTATGATCAATACGGTTCCGATTGTCCAAAATACCTTCGCGGAATGTTTGCGTTCGCTATTTGGGATGATAGAACTCAGGAACTTTTCCTCGCCCGAGATCGTGTTGGCAAAAAACCTCTCCTCTATGCTGAAGTAAATGGACAACTGGTCTTCGGATCAGAATTCAGCGCACTACTTCTGCATCCAGACATCAGTAAAGAAATTCAACCAGAAGCAATCGATTGCTATCTCTCGTTCATGTGTGTTCCGGCGCCGCTGACTGCTTACAAATCGATTCGCAAGTTGGAACCCGGACATTGGCTGCGGTGGAAAAAGGGTGAAGTCAAAATAGAGCGCTACTGGCAACCCGACTTTTCGCGCAAGATTGACATTGGTGAAGAAGAGGCTGGCGAACGAGTCGTAGAGATTTTGCGCGACTCCGTTCGGGTTCGCTTGATGTCCGAAGTGCCACTGGGCGCGTTTCTGTCAGGAGGCATCGACTCCAGTGCAGTTGTAGCGCTCATGAGTCAAGAATCCAGTGACCGAGTCAAAACATTCTCAATTGGTTTTGAAGAGCAGGACTTCAGCGAACTACACCATGCACGCAGAATAGCTGAACATGTTGGTGCGGATCATCATGAATTCATTGTTCGCCCCGATGCCGTCGAAATCTTACCGATGTTGGTGGAGCACTATGGCGAGCCGTACGCAGATTCATCAGCGGTGCCAACTTATTACGTTGCACGCGAAACTCGAAAACATGTAACTGTGGCGTTGAACGGCGATGGAGGGGATGAATCTTTTGCTGGTTACGAGAGATATGCGGCGATGCAACTCGCCGACAACTATTCGCGAGTACCAAAATTCTTGCGCGACTCAGTTATTCGCCCCGGAGTCAATTTGATTCCAACATCTGAATTAGGTCGAAGTAGGATCAGATCCGGAAAACGTTTTTTGGCTGCCGCTTCGTTGTCGAAAGTTGATCGCTATATGCGTTGGGTGAGCACTTTTGACAGTTCCGCCAAGACATCTCTTTATTCCGATGCATTTAAGCATGAAACAACAACTGGTTACGCGAAGAGTTTAATAGAACCGTGGTTCGTCCGAGCTAATGGCAGCGGGATTGTGGATGCTTCGTTGTTGGCTGACATGATGACTTACTTGCCCAACGACCTTTTGGTTAAAGTGGACATTGCGACAATGGCGGTTTCGCTCGAGGCTCGCTCGCCGTTCCTCGATCATCACGTAATTGAATTTGCGGCGAGCTTGCCAGAACGGCTCAAGCTGCGCCGTTTGACAACGAAATACCTTCTCAAAAAAGTTTTGCGTCGATTGTTGCCGAAGGAAAATTTGAACCGACGTAAGATGGGTTTTGGCGTGCCAATAGGTCACTGGTTCCGCGGCAAGATGCAACCGTTCTTACGGGAAGTGGTGTTATCCGACAAGGCTCTGCGCCGTGGCCTTTTCAAACCAGAAAGTGTCAGACAATTGATCGATCTCCACACGAGCGGTGGACGCGACTTTTCGCACCAGTTGTGGACACTTTTAATGCTCGAATTGTGGTTTCAACGATTCATCGACTAATCTCGATTACCGTTAAACAAATTTTTAGGAGGCTTCTAACTTGAAAGGCGTTGTCTTAGCCGGAGGCTTGGGAACAAGACTGCGACCACTCACTTCGGTGACCAATAAACATTTGTTGCCCGTTTATGACCAGCCAATGATTTACTATCCGATTCAAACGCTGGTGAACGCAGGCATCACTGACATCATGGTTGTAACCGGCGGGAATTCCGCTGGTGATTTCCTTCGGCTGCTTGGCAATGGGAAAGCTTTCGGTCTGAAGCATCTCAACTACGCGTACCAGGAAGGGGAAGGCGGTATCGCGGAGGCGTTGTCGTTAGTCGAGCATTTCGCGGCGGGCCAACCGGTTTGTGTGGTTCTCGGAGATAACATCATCGAAGGTAACATCGGTGACGCGGTTCGTGCTTACCGTCATCAGGGTGGTGGCGCCAAGATTATTTTAAAGAAAGTTCCCGATCCGCAGAGGTTTGGTGTGCCCAAGCTCGAGGGTCGTAAAGTTGTTTGTATTGAAGAAAAACCGGAAATTCCCCAATCCGATTACGCCGTCATCGGAATCTATATGGTTGACAGCGAAGTCTACAACATTATTCGAACGCTAAAGCCTTCAGGGCGTGGTGAGCTGGAGATTACTGACGTCAACAATGCTTATATTGCTCGTGGCGAAATGACGTGGGAAGAGCTTGATGGTTGGTGGACGGACGCCGGAACGTTTGAGAGTTTGTTGCACGCTTCGCAACTCGTTGCCAAAACGGGAGCCAACAAGTTGAAGTTAACGGCAGAAAAGTGAGAAGTGTTTGAGCGTTTCTGTTGCGCACGATCCTGTCCGTATTCTGCGAGTCATCGCGCGGCTGAATGTTGGTGGTCCAGCCAAGCATGTGGTGTGGCTGACAGCAGGATTACAGGACGGCGGGTACCAATCTTTGCTGGTTGCAGGAACAGTTCCCGAGGGCGAAGAAGACATGAGCTACTTTGCGGCCAATTCGGGAGTTGAGCCGTTTTACATTCCCGAAATGAGCCGCGAGATATCCTTCAAGGATGTCGTAACAATCTACAAACTCTTCCGGTTGTTTTTGCGCGAGCGCCCGGACATAGTGCATACGCATACTGCCAAGGCTGGGACTGTAGGTCGACTTGCCGGTTTTTTTTACCGTTGGTTCACTCCGGGCGTATTAATTGGCCGCTCGCGGAAGTGCAGGTTTGTTCATACGTATCACGGACACATTTTCCATAGCTACTATGGCAATGCAAAGACCAGGCTCTTCATCGCGATCGAACGGCTCCTGGCCGCGCTGATTACAGATCGAATCGTAGTGATTAGTCAGCAACAGGCAGCCGAGATTTGCAACCAGTTTCGGGTTGGAACGCCGGATCAGTTTTCGATTATTCCACTTGGACTTGACCTAAACGTCTTTACAGCGTCTAGTCTCAATCGTGATGCGTTTCGCAACGAGTTCGGGATTGAAGAGCAAACGATCCTGGTTGGTATTGTTGGACGGCTGACCGAGATCAAGAACCATCAGTTGTTTCTTGATTCGATTGCGCATTTCCAGAAATTGCAGGCAGAGAGTAAAGACACCACCGACGTACGCTTCG
>JBKPQV010000021.1:0-7127 GCA_046734235.1 Acidobacteriota bacterium | reverse complement strand
GCTCACATCTTTTCTTTTCCAAGTGAGGTTAAGCTAGGCAGCCGGGCACGCGGGGACGCGTGCGCTCCCAGGACCAGTGTCACTATTTCGAATCAGCGGGTTACTAAAGGCATGAGAGACCAACTCGAAACTCGAAACTCGAAACTCGAAACTCGAAACTTTAAACTCGAAACTTTCTACTGGGTTGACACCCTCGCCGTCATTCGATCATCTTTGTAATCACATGTCAGAAACCCCCACATCAACGATCCCTGTCTCCCACCTTTGTTATCTATGTGGACGCAAAGACGGATCACAGATTCCCTTCGCTGAGTTGCCTGAAGAGCTGCTCAATTTACTTAAAGCAAATCTCACCGACGAAAAACAGATCGAGCAAGTCTGTGCTAACTGCCTTCACATCTTCAGCCGCGCCCAGGAGCAACTCAAATCGCATCCTGATATTTTTTCTGACACAGAACGTGCGTTGCCAACCCCCGTTCGGATGGACGCAGACGTTCGATTCACTGGACGCGAAATAACGATAGCTTTTCTTGATTCAGGTTTTTACGCACACAAAGATCTGACGCAACCAACTAATCGCATCGTTGCTTATCACAGCATTTTTACCCCCGAAGATGATCCTACGCTGCTGCAAACACCAGATGTAGCTAGCTGGCATGGCATGATGACTTCCGTAGTGGCAGCTGGTAACGGTTATCTTTCTGATGGCCTCTATCGCGGCATCGCACCTGATGCGAATGTCGTCCTTGTAAAAATCGGCAAGACTGGTCGTATCCCAGAAAGCAACATCGAAAGTGGTTTGCGTTGGGTCCTGGAAAACAAAGACAACTTTGGTATTCGCATCGTAAATATTTCGGCCGGCGGTGATTTTGAACAATCGTACTTGCAGAATCCGCTTTGTAAGCTTGTCGAAGAAGCTGTCGTCGCGGGATTAGTCGTTGTCTGCGCAGTCGGAAACGCCGGCTTAGCGCCTGGCCACCCTGTTTTACCTCCAGCCAGTTCTCCAGCCTCAATTGCTGTAGGCGGGCTCGATGATCAGAATTCCTTAGACCGTGCGCGGCGAGGTATGTACCGTTCATCCTATGGTCCAACAATCGATGGTCTGCAGAAACCAGAAGTAATTGCCCCCGGCATTTGGGTGGCTGCCCCGATTCTTCCGCACACGCCTACCGCCGACGAGGCACAACTTTATGCGACCCTTGATGTTGCTTCGGATGAGGAACTGCAAAACATTATTTCTGAGAATGAAGGGGTAGATAAAGACATCGATGAATGCAGGGAATTACCCATCCCCCTTCTGCGTCAGCTAATCACAATCAAGCTTCGTGAAGGCAACGTCATCAATGAACATTACAAGTTTGTAGACGGGACCTCGTTCGCCTCACCGATAGTTGCCTCTATAGTTGCGTGCATGCTCGAAGCAAATCCGCAGCTGACACCCCAACAAGTGAAGCGAATTCTTATTGAAACCGCAGAAAGAGTTCCCGGAGTTGAGGTTGATAGACAGGGGTGGGGAGTGGTTGTGTCTCGCAGGGCCGTGGAACTGGCGCTGAGACTGCGGATGTGAGGCGCTCGCTTGCTACTCGTGGAAGGCTGTGCAACAATTCATCGCAATCAAAATCACCATGACAGACCGTAGTTGAGAGGAGAGTTTTTGAGTTCGTATGTCTGAGAATGAAGAAGCAATAAACACTGGTGCGGCGGAAGCCGCTGTGCCTGAGGCAAACACCGAAGAGATTACCTATCACGCAGTCGAAAAAGACGGTGTGGTTACGGCTATCTGGGAAATGCAAGGACGCAAACACCTGCGTACCATCGATCCTCGCTCACGCCAGGGACAAGACATTCTTCGCCTTTACACGACCGAACACCATGACGAGGTCGCTGGCGAGGCAGCAGCATCGTAACCAGTTGGCCTCTGGGCTTGGGTCAGCAAGCCGGAGTCAACACAAGTGCTTCCCTAAACAACTAAATTGCGCGGCTCACCGCGCGCGAATGCTTCCAGATTATCTATAAGTTGATCGGCTAGCGTCTGCATCGCCTGACGGCTGGCCCAGGCGTTGTGCGGCGTCACTATTAAGTTAGGAAGGCCCGACTCTATCAGCACGTTTCCGGGTTGCGGTGGTTCGATACGCAATACATCAACTCCCGCTCCGGCAATTTGAGAAGTTCTTAGTGCATTCAAAAGCGCTCCGTCATCAACGAGTCCACCACGTGCGGTGTTGATTAGAATCGCATCGCTTTTCATTTGTCTCAGCTCATCAGCACCAATCAAATTTCTTGTTGCGTCATTGAGCGGGCAATGTAAGGAGAGCACATCGCTTTTACGAAGCACATCAGCAAATGCAGTTCTACCTGCACGTACTGAAGTAGCGTTCTTATGCTCAGCTACTAAGATCTCCATTCCGATTGCCTTTCCCAGGCGCGCCATCGCCTGTCCCAACGTTCCGTAACCAATAATTCCCAGGGCATCTCCTCTCAAATCACCGATCGGATGATCGAGCAGGCAGAATTGTCGGGCTTCGTACCAGCGGCCAGCACTGACATCCTTGCGATAAGCGTTCAGATTGCGCCTCAACGCCAGCATCAACATCAAAGCATGTTCAGGTAGTGAGCTAACGGCATAGCCCCGGGTGTTGCAAACAGCAATACCGGCAGAGCGACAATAGTCAAGATCGATATTGTCGACACCTGTTGCGGCAACGGCAATGAGTTTCAATTCGGGCAATTTTGAAAGATTGTCGGATCGAAGTTGCAGCTTATTACAGATAACAATGCTTGCGCCTTGAAGCCGGGGCACGATCTGGTCGCCGGTCGTTTCGTTGAATTCCAACCACTCGTGCAAAAACTGAGGTCGGCGGAACTCGACCTTGAACGTGTTGCGCTCAACAAAAACTATCTTTTCGGGCTTTGATTTGTTGTCCACGGATTATCGAGGGCTGATGTCCGACAGGATGGATGAATTCAAAGAATTGAACAAGACTCCGTTCACATTTCGGTATTTTCGTCCATCATTTCGTCGCCAAATTTCCCTAATTCTAAGTGTCATAGCTACTTAGTCCAATCCGATGGAATTCTCCATAGTGTTGGAATGTTTGTTGCCTAACAAATGGCATAAGTCTTCCCGACTTATCCATTGGGATCTGTCCCAATCCTAAATCAATTCTATATTTCTCACACAGGCGCTTTGGGCGCGAAGGAGATTCTTATATGAAGAAGGCAACAAAGCTATTGCTTTTGCTCCTTACGTTAACCGCGTTTCTGCTAACCCCGGTGTTTGCTCAGACGAGTGGCTCCATCTCAGGTGAAGTCAAAGATGAGAAGCAAGCCGTTATCAATGGGGCGACAGTTACCGTGCGAAACGTAAGAACCAACGATACGAGGACGGTTCAAACTGATAGTGATGGCCGTTACCGATTCACCGGCGTGCCGGTCGGTGACTATGAAGTCTCAGTTGAATCAAGCGGCTTTGCAAAGTATGTGCAGTCCGGGATTCAACTCGTGCTAAATCAACAGGCCACAGTAGACGTGACGATGAAAGCTGGCGGCGTTGCTGAAGTTGTAAACATTGTTGAGAATGCCTCTATTCTCAATACCACCAATACGGAAGTGGGAACACGTTTCGACAATCGCCGATTGGCTGAGTTGCCAATCGCGACGAATCGCAACGTATACAACATCGCGCTCTCAGCACCTGGCGTCAGTCAACTGCAGTCGAACCAGTCCGGATTCACGAATGGAATTAACTATTCGGCAAACGGCGGACGTTTACGTTCCAACAACTTCCTGCTTGACGGTCAGGACAACAACGACTTTGGTGTTGGCGGCGGCGTGGTCCAACTTAACAACCCTGATCTGATTCAGGAAGTCCGTCTCGTAACAAATCAGTTTAGTGCTGAGTACGGACGAAACGGCAGCTCCGTTTTCAACGCGATCACCAAAAGTGGTTCCAATCAGTTTCATGGATCGGGATTCTGGTTCCACAACGACAATCACATGAATGCTTGCAGCAATCTCAATAAAGCTGCGGGCTTCTGCAATCCGGCCGCGACAGATCCATCAAGACAGATTGCGCCGCGGCGCATAGAGAATCAGGCGGGTCTGACGATTGGTGGCCCTCTCTATCTGCCGCGCTTTGGTGAAGGTGGCCCGAGCACCATCAGTGGGAAAGATCGAACGTTCTTTTTCTTTGCCTTGCAACGCTGGTGGGATCGAAGATTGGGCCAAGGTGTTACGATCCAGGGCGTTCCGACTGATGCGGGACGCGCAGTTTTGCAACAGCAAGCTGGCAATCGCGCTCAGGTGCAGGCGCTACTCAATTTCCTGCCGACCGCTCAAGCACCGAATGGCCAATCAAGGACATTCACCATCAACGGACAAACATTTACTGTTCCGTTGGGGTCGCTAACCGGTTCCAGTTCGTTTCTATTTAACGATTGGCAACAGTCAATTCGCATCGACCACCGTCTTACGGACAACCATCAGCTTACTGGTCGTTACATCTATCAAGACGCGGATACTATCGGTGCAGGGCAGTCGACCCCACCGGGATACGAATCTGCCAACGTTTCACGTAATCAGGGCGTGAATATCGCTTTGAACAGTATTCTCAGCCCACGCTTTGTCAATGAATTGCGTCTCGCATACTTGCGCGCCGCGAGTGCGACGGTGGCAGCCGACCTGCGCGCGGAAGCAATTCCGTCAATTCAGATCACCGACCTGGGTATGACCGGCCTCAATGCCGGTGCTACCAGGACAGCGATCGGGCTTGCGGCTAATCTTCCGCAACAATCGGTTCGCAACACCTATCAAATCCAGGACAACCTGTCGTACACGACGGGTAATCATGCCTGGAAATTTGGCATCGACATCCATCGCCAACAACTTCACCAGCTATTCAAACCGACTACCCGCGGTCACCTCGTTTATGCAAACTTGAATAACTTCGTAAACGACCTGGCCAATGTCCAAATCAATCGAGACCTGCCCGGTGTGGCAAGAGTGCTTCATCTTGATTGGCACGACTTTTATACGTTTGCCCAGGATGAATGGCGAATTAAACCAAACCTGACTCTGTCGCTCGGACTTCGTTATGAAAACGCCGGCCAACCGATCCAGGACCTGGTTGAGTTCAACGATCCAGTGTTTGCGGCTTCTGGGAGTGATCCACGCTACCGCGTAAGACCAATTCCCGGACGAGATACTGACAACTGGGAACCACGTCTTGGCTTTAACTGGAACCTCCGGACGAGCAGCAATGGATTGATCGGTGCGATTACCGGTGGGGACAAGACTGTAGTGCGTGGCGGCTACACGCGAACACATGACTATGCGTTTACCAACATTGCGCTAAACATCTGGAGCTCTTTCCCATTTGTTGCGGCATTCAATCTAACCAATGTTCCAAACGCTTTCGCTACTTACTTAAACCTGCCGGTGAATCCAGCAATCTTTACCCGCACGCAGGTCACCGAAGACTTCCACTCACCGGTTTATGACTCCTTCAGTCTTGAAGTCCAAAGAGAACTAAGTCGGGATGTGGTTTTCCGTGTTGGCTACGTTGGATCAAAGGGAAGCGGACTATTTGAAAGTATCGACGGTAATCCCGTCCGATTCAGGTCCACCATTCCCACTGCTGCCGACCCGGCCGTTCGCACAGATCCTTTAACGGGTCCGATTCGCTTAAGAGCTAACTCCGGCAATTCGATTTATCACTCGATGCAGGCAAGTCTCGAAAAGCGATTGTCGAAGGGCGTCAGTTTTGGCGTCCACTTTACTTACAGCTCCTTCATCGACACGATGTCGGAAATCTTCAACAACTCAAACGCGGAAATCGCCCTGGCCCAGGATCCCTACAACCGTCGACTTGATCGCGGTCGCTCATCTTACGACCGACCGTTAAGACTGGCTGGAAACGTCGTGTACGAACTTCCTTTCCATCAGGACCAAACAGGATTCGTCGGACGGCTGATAGGTGGTTGGCAGTTGAACTCAAACTTCAACTTCCAAAGTGGTGCGCCTTTTTCACCGCTGAACAATCAGGACATTTCCGGCACGCTGGGCGGACTTGCTTCAGCCGTCGGTATTTCGACTAGAGCAAACGTAGCCACCACTCTTCCACTAGGAAACATGAGTGTGGAAGAACTCTTTGCTCTTCGAGGTGCTGTAAGCGGAGCAGGTAATAGTCTCTATCGCGCTCTGGTTGATGGGCAACGTATAGGGAACGCTGGCAGAAATTCTTTGCGAGCTGATGGTCTTAACAATGTCGATTTTGGCCTACTGAAGAACACCAGGATTGGTGAAAATCAGAGACTTCAGATCCGTGCTGACATCTTTAATTTCACCAACACCAGGGACTTCGGTACTCCAAACTCTACGGTTACTGCTCCTGGATTCCTTAACCAATGGGACACCGATGGTGGGAACCGCAGAATTATCGTGGGAATCCGCTACGTGTTTTAGTTTGAGAGCGGCGATTTAACCAAGGCCGGGTCGAGGGGGTTTTCTCGGCCCGGCTTTTTTATTCAACGAAGAGTCAACCCAACATGACGATAGGACCTATAGGACATATCGGACCCATTCGATTATTATTTAGCCAAAGAGTTTCAACTGAAGGAGTCGGTCATGAAATACATTTGCCTGGTCCTCCTTTTGTCGCTAGCTGCACATGGCTCACTCGCCAATCCTGCCGTTCAGGGCTCAGCTGAGGTTGAGGTCTTGAAATGGAGTTGGAGCAAAGAACGCATCGGCTGGGAAGGTGATCCATTTCGTGGGCCCGTCGAAAACTTCGATGAAGTTCGAGCGCGGACTAGAAACGAAAAACGAATCGATGACGCCAAGCGTGGGAACTCGGCGGAGACCGACAAGATCAAACAGGAAGCAAAAGCCGACGCGGCAAATATTGAAACCCAGCACAAGAATGTCCCTTCTCGCTACGTTTTTATCTATAAAACGAGGATTAGAAATGGCAGCACCAAAACCATAAAGTCGATCGATTGGGACTATATCTTTCGCGACGTCTCGAATGATACCGAACTGAATCGTCAGCAGTTCACCAGCGATGAAACAATTGGTCCCGGCAAGTCGAAAGAACTAATGGTCGTGCTGAGAAAGCCTCCAACTCAAAC
>JBKPQV010000020.1:0-10652 GCA_046734235.1 Acidobacteriota bacterium | reverse complement strand
CACCTGGGGGCCCACCCGCTACCGCGAGGTGGTACCGACTTCATCCAACTGAGTGCCATGATCGGGCACCCGAGGCGCAAGGACAGAAGTCACGGAGTGAAAACTGACTGTGGAGAAAAACATTTCTATGGTTCGAAAACTGGTTTCAAATCGCGCGTTGGCGATTATTTGGTTAGTTGTCTGTGCTGTTGTCTTCCCTTACACAATTCAATCTACAAGTTCACAGAACAGCACAGCTGATTACAAGAATCCTTCGCTCAGTGTCGATGCACGCGTTGCTGACCTTCTTAAACGGATGACTGTCGAAGAAAAGGTCGCCCAGATGATTTGCCTATGGCAGCAGCGACCCCAAGTAAAACCGCAGACAGATTTAAAAAATGATCGCGGTGAGTTATCCCCAGAAAAAGCGCAGCAGGTGATGAAGTACGGTATTGGCCAGATCGCCCGGCAACGAGAGCGAAAGGGGCCCCGCGAAGGCGCCGCCTTCGCAAATTCAGTTCAAAAATGGCTGATTGAAAATACTCGCCTTGGTATTCCGGCAATGTTCCATGACGAAATTCTGCATGGACACATGGCCCAGGGCAGCACTAGCTTTCCGCAACCGATTTCCCTGGCGAGTAGTTGGGATCTCGACCTCGTAACAAAAGTCTTCACCGCCGCAGCTCAAGAGACACGGGCACGCGGAAGTCATCAGGTCCTCGGTCCAAATTTAGATCTGGCCCGTGATCCACGTTGGGGACGAACAGAAGAAACATACGGAGAGGATCCTTATTTAACCTCACGAATAGGAGTCGCGGTCATCAAAGCGATCCAGGGTAACGGTCCAAACGTCGACGACAATCACGTAATTGCTACGGCTAAACACTTCGCAGGCCATGGACAACCTGAAGCGGGCACAAACGTTGGCCCCGCAAACTTCTCAGAACGCACACTTCGCGAGGCATTCCTCCCAAGCTTTGAAGCCGCCGTAAAAGAAGGCGGTGTCATGAGCGTGATGCCGTCATACAACGAAATTGATGGTGTTCCTTCGAGCATCAACAAATGGTTACTCGATGAAGTTTTGCGAAAGGAGTGGCATTTCCAGGGCTACGCCACGTCCGACTACTATGCGCTTACTCAACTGCAAGATCTTCATCACGTCGTAAACAACAAAGCCGAGGCTGCGAGACTTTCACTTGAAGCCGGCGTAGACGTTGAGACCCCAGATCCAGATGTCTTCCCTCTGTTGATACAACTGGTCAAAGAGAAGAAGGTTTCAGAAGCAACTTTGGACCGTTCCGTGGCTCGGGTGTTACGTGCCAAATTCTTACTGGGACTTTTTGAGCATCCTTACGTCGATGAAGCACGCGTAGTTCAAATTACCAACTCAACAACCAACCAGGCGCTGGCCGCTGAAGCAGCTCGACGTTCAATCGTCCTTTTGAAAAACAACAATAACCTACTGCCGCTTGATCGAAACGCGATCAAGTCAATCGCCGTGATTGGTCCAAATGCCAATCGAGTTCATCTTGGAGGCTACAGCGACGACCCCGGACGCGGTGTCAGTGTGTTGCAAGGCATAACTGATAAGGTAGGATCGGGCGTCAAAGTCAATTTTGCCGAAGGTTGCAAGATCACCAAGGAAGGCGGCGATTGGTGGGCTGACACTTCGCAACTAAACGATCCAACCGATGATGCAAAATTGATTGCCGAGGCAGTCGAAAAGGCAAAAGCATCTGATGTCGCGGTGTTGGTTCTAGGTAGCAACGAAGATACTAACAAAGAGGCTTGGGCCGACAATCACCTCGGCGATCGTGATAGTCTCGATCTCGTCGGGCAACAGGACGCATTAGCTAAGGCGGTCCTTGCCACTGGCAAGCCAACGGTCGTGATGCTGATTAACAGCGGGCCTTTATCGATTAATTACATCGCAGAAAACGTCCCGTCAATTCTGGAAGGATTCTACCTCGGGCAGGAAACGGGTACCGCCGTTGCCGATGTGATTTTCGGCGACTATAACCCGGCAGGAAAACTTGCCGTCAGCTTTCCGCGTTCTGTTGGCCAATTGCCGATTTACTACAACCAGAAACCTTCGGCACGTCGTGGTTACGTCTTCGCCAGCAAGGAGCCACTGTTCCCGTTTGGTTTCGGTCTAAGTTACACAACCTTTTCATACTCGGCACCCACTATTGCTCCCGCTCGTATCACGCCAGATGGCAAAGCTACGGTGAGCGTTACTGTGACAAACACGGGTAAAAGAGCAGGCGATGAAATCGTGCAGCTGTATATTCACGACCTGGTCAGCTCAGTAACACGACCGATCAAAGAACTGAAGGATTTTCGACGGATCTCCCTGAATCCAGGCGAAAGCAAGACCCTTGAATTTGTTATTACTCCCGACAAGCTCTGGTTCTACGACATGCAGATGAAACGTACTGTTGAGCCGGGCTGGTTCGATATTATGGTTGGCCCGAGTTCAGTGAAGAATCAGACGACCAAGCTCGAGGTGGCTACACAGTGAAGCTCGCAATCATCGCGTTAGCACTAGTCCTGATTGCTTTGTTACCGGGGACCAATGCGGATATGTCTGCGGCAGTTTCGCTCAAGGAAGTGTTCAAATCAGATTTCCTAATTGGAGCAGCTCTCAATCGTCGTCAGTTTACCGAGGAGGATGCGCGAGACTTACCAATAATTAAGCAACACTTCAATTCGATTACCCCTGAAAACCAATTGAAGTGGGCTCTGATTCATCCGCTTCCAGATAAATATGATTTTGATAGCGGTGATCGATATGTCTCCTTTGGACAGAAGTATGGAATGGTTGTAATTGGGCACACATTGGTCTGGCATAGACAAACACCAGCATGGGTGTTCGAAGACGGCAAGGGCAGGCTGGTAGATCGTGAGACATTGTTGAGTCGGTTACGGGATCACATTCATACTGTGGTTGGGCGCTACAAAGGAAAAATAAAGGGTTGGGATGTGGTAAATGAGGCGCTCAACGCCGATGGCACGATGCGCCAATCCAATTGGATGAAAATTATCGGCGAGGACTACCTCGTTAAGGCGTTTCAGTTTGCTCACGAAGCTGATCCGCAGGCAGAGCTGTACTACAACGACTACTCTCTCGAAAACGAGCCGAAGCGCAACGGCGCAGTGCGTTTGATAAAGAAGCTCATTGCTGAGGGTATTCAAGTTCACGCAATTGGCCTGCAGGGCCACAACAACCTGACCTGGCCGACAATCAAACAACAGGACGACACCATCTCTGCGTTTGCAAAACTTGGGATAAAAGTAAACATCACTGAACTAGACATCGACGTTTTGCCTCACGTCGACGAAGATCGCGGTCCCACTACGACAGTAACGGAACAACTCAACCCATATACGGCCGGACTACCGCCGTCAGTAACGGCTGCACAGGCCAAGCGGTTTGCTGATTTGTTTGCCGTCTACCGCAAATATCGCGATGTGATTGACCGAGTCACCTTCTGGGGTGTCACGGACGGAGATACATGGTTAAATAATTGGCCGGTCAGAGGTAGAACAAACTATCCGTTACTGTTCGATCGCGATGGAAAGCCGAAGGCTGCGTTTGAGGCAGTCGTCAACGTAGGCGGCAGAAACAAAACTATTCATTGAATTGATTCAAAAGAGGCTCAGAAATGTCAGCGAATAACTACCAACCAAAACCAGAACATAAATTTACTTTCGGACTATGGACTGTCGGTAATCGGGGTCGTGATCCATTTGGCGACGCCACGCGGGCAACTATCAGTCCCCCAACCATAGTTAGAAAGCTAAGTGAGCTAGGCGCTTATGGCGTTAATCTTCATGACAACGATCTCATCCCGATTGACGCCACACCGGCGGAACACGATCGAATCTTAAGCGAATTTAAGAAGGCGCTAGAAGACACTGGCATGAAAGTGCCAATGGCGACCACAAATCTTTTCTATGATCCAGTCTTCAAGGACGGAGCTTTCACTTCCAGTGATCCACGTGTTCGCCTTTACGCCCTCCAGAAAACCATGCGCTCAATGGATCTTGGCGCCGAGCTCGGAGCTCACATCTATGTGTTCTGGGGCGGACGCGAAGGCGCTGAAGTCGACGCGGCAAAAGATGCCAGAGATGCACTGAAATGGAACCGTGAAGCATTAAATTTCCTTTGTGAGTATTCAATCGATCAGGGATACGACTATAAGTTTGCACTCGAAGCAAAGCCTAACGAACCGCGCGGCGATATCTATTTGCCGACAACGGGAGCGATGCTGGGGTTTATTGCAACGTTGGAGCACCCGGAAATGGTCGGAGTGAATCCCGAGGTGGGCCATGAACAAATGTCAGGCTTGAACTTCTATCACGTGGTAGCCCAGGCGATCGAAGCAAATAAGCTCTTCCACATCGATTTGAATGATCAAAAAGGGCCTCGGTTTGATCAGGACCTGCGGTTCGGTTCCGAATCGATCAAAAACCTTTTCTTCCTGGTCAAGCTCCTCGAAGAATCAGGCTATGAGGGTCCGCGACATTTCGACGCACATTCGTATCGAAGCGAAAATGAAGAGGGAGTCTGGGCATTCGCCGGCGGGTGCATGAGAAACTATTTGATTCTCAAAGACAAAGCACAACAGTTCAATGACGATCCTGAAATCCAGGGAATCCTTAAGGATCTTCGTACTAACGGAGCCAATGGTTTGGAGCCGTTGGGTTCCTATAGCAGAGCAAAGGCTGAAAACATCAAGTCAATGCCGCTCGACCGCGCGGAAATCGGAAGCAAACCTCTTCCATACGAGCGACTGGATCAATTGACCATCGATATCTTACTAGGCGTGCGCTGAAATCAGTTGCATTTCTCTGTGTCTCTGTGTCCTCTGCGTCTCTGTGTTGAAAATAACCTTCGTCTACTTCAAACCATCTTTTCAACACAGAGACGCAGAGGACACAGAGACACAGAGAAAATCAAATCGCCCAAAAAGTAAACGGAGGAACTGTGATCAAACGTCGAGATCTGTTAGTAGCTTTGATTTCCATCACTGCAACGCTGGCAGTGGTTGGCGTAAAAGCGCAGACAAAAGTTATGCAGTCGACCGTCTTCGACTGGAACGCCATCGCCGTTAAAAAGACTGACGTCGGCTTCGTTCGTCAATTCTTCAGGGACCCTACCATCACGCTCGATGAGCTCGAGTGTCATGTAACCACACTGAATCCCGGACTTCAGTCACATCCGCCCCACCAACACGCCAACGAAGAGTTGATCATCATTCGCGAAGGGAATGTTGAAACGCTTTCGAATGGTGAATGGAAAAAGGCAGGTCCCGGATCCGTAATTTTCAACGCATCGAATCAGTTGCATGCATTAAAGAACGTCGGCACCACGCCGGCTGTATACCATGTGATCAATTGGAAGTCGCCTGGGAAGCAATGAACCTGGGGCTTCGTACGTGGAGCTTAGTACTTTGTACTTGGTTCTTTGTACTTTGTACTTTGTACTTTGTACTTGGTTCTTCGAACTTGTAGGAGTTGTCAGTAAAGGCCTAAGTACAAAGTACAAAGCACAAAGAACTAAGTACAAAGTTCAAAGTTCAAAGTTCAAGGGTCCAAATCCACATTTATGTCGAACAAAGTCAAATGGGGCATCCTGGGCGTTGCCAACATTGCTGTCAAGAAAGTCATACCAGCAATGCAACAAAGCCAATGGTCAGAAATTACTGCGATCGCTTCGCGTGATCTGGCAAAAGCACAAAGTGCGGCGCAGCAGCTGGGTATACCGCGAGCCTATGGATCCTATGACGAGCTACTTGAGGATCCTGATGTCGAAGCGATTTACAACCCCTTACCTAACAACTTGCATATCGAATGGACCATCCGTGCGGCGCAAGCTGGAAAACATGTTCTGGTTGAGAAGCCAATCAGCATGACAGTGGCTGAAGCGCTGCCGTTGTTGAAAGTTCATAACGAAACAGGTGTAAAAATTGAAGAAGCCTTCATGGTGCGGTCCAATCCGCAATGGCTTAAGACTCTGGAATTGATCAAAGAGGGGCGCATCGGAGAGGTGCGCTCCGTCGCCGGCTACTTCAGCTACAACAACCAGGATCCGAATAACATCCGGAACATTCGCGAAACTGGTGGTGGCGGCTTAATGGATATTGGCTGCTACATGATCTTTTTCGCGCGGCTTATTTTTAACGCAGAACCGATCCGCGTAGTTTCACTAATCGATGAGCATCCGGAAACTCAGACTGACATTCTTACCTCAGCATTACTCGAGTTCCCTTCCGGTCATGCAACTTTCACCTGCAGTACGCGGGTCACACCGTATCAACGTGTTCAAATTATCGGCACCAAAGGAAGAATCGAAGTGCAAATTCCAGTTAATGCGCCACCGGATCTTCCTTTGAAGATATTTCTGGATGATGGATCAGATTTGACTGGCGGAAGTATTCACACGATTGAGTTTGAGCCTGTCGATCAATACACAGTACAGGGCGATCTATTTTCGCAGGCGGTTCGAGAGAACAAAGAGCCTATGCTCTCGTTAGAAGGCTCGATAAAGAACATGGCGGTGATTGAGGCAGTATTTGAATCTGCGAAGAGTGGACGTTGGGTGAGCTTTCTCTGAAGTCTTTGTGTCTTTGAAGTGTCCGATATGCTTTAGTTTGGCTTTGGGTCCGATACGCTTTAGAACCTCTTGCAAAAACGGACTCTGCGCAGGAGAGTTACCTATTTCGCAGCCGGTAACAGTTTCATTCTCACCTAGTTTTAACTAGGTGAACGGGCGCCGGAATTGCTCTCGAACCGTTTTAACGGTTTACCTTTTCCGCAATTGGTCGGTTGGTGGTAGAGAGCGCCCTTCCCACTTAGCAAGGAGGCATCAATTCTTTATTTTTCGAATTGGGTGGGTGTCGAAAACCGTTGAAACGGTTCAATTGGACATAGGTGCGCGTGAGCACCTAGTTGAAACTAGGTGAGAATGAGACGCAATCCTAATATTTATGGCGCTTCTTGGAACTCATTCGTCGAGCTTGCAAGAGGTTCTTTAGCTATCGGACACTTCAACAAGCGAAGCTACAAGACACGGTTTAGCAGCTCTTCCCCATTTTCGAAGCGTCGCAGATTATCAACGAAGTGCACTACTTGTCGTTCTTTCTCATTTGAATGTCCGCCGCCACTATGTGGAGTTATGTAACAGTTAGGTGCAGTCCATAACGGATGATCGACCGGTAGCGGTTCGGGATCAGTTACATCCAGATAAGCTGCAGCAAGTCTGCCCGAACGCAGTTCGTAGGCGAGCGCGCTTTGATCAATAGTTACACCTCTTCCGATGTTGTAGACGATTGCTCCCCTCTTCAATGAAGCGAGTCGCTCGGCATTCAGAAAATGCCTTGTCTGGTGGTTTGCCGGCAAAATGTTTACGACATGATCCGCTATCGGAAGAAACTCATCGACTTTTGATATGTGCGCCACGTGGATCGGTTCGCTACCGCTCAGGTTTCTGCGCACAGCCATTAGTTTCATCTGTAATGGCCTGAGGAGCTCAACGAGACGACGAGCAATCGCACCAAAGCCTAGCATCAGGACAGTCTGGTTGTTCAATAAAACCGACGACGCACGCAAGGGGTTCATTGGCCATGCTTTATCGCCTCGTTGTGAATCAAGCGCGGCTGGCAATTGACGGGCCAGCCCCGTAATCATTGCCAAAAGATGCTGCGCGCAAGGCTCATCGTAAACCGCGGAACTATTTGTTAAGGCAATGCCACGAGCACGCAGTTGGCTTGTAATTTCGTCGTGATCGTAACTCGTATAACCGGCAGAGTTCAGTTGGATCCAACGTAGGCTCGGTGACTCGAGCACAAACTCGGGCGCTGGGTAACCAAAAGCGATATCAGCAGTTCTGAGAGCATCGAGTGCGGCAGGTGTTAAGTCATTTTCATCGAACATCAGCAAGTGATGTTCACCAACAGCTTCCATCAATAGTTTAACTTCGCGTTCGTTACTTTTCGCGAAGTCGTTGTTACACCAGATAGTGAGCTTAGGTTTGTCCATTTTGTTTTAGGTGAGAACTATAACCGAATGAGCGAGCAACAGGCGACCGCTAAAATTGATCAAATCGGAGCAGTTAAAGCGTCTTCATTCAAGATGCCCGGGCTCCGCTGGTGGATGATGGTCTTGATCATGTTGGGTTCGATTCTCAACTACCTCACCAGAAGCACACTAGCAGTTGCCGCCCCAACATTACTTAAAGACCTGCGGATTGACGAGCACCAGTACTCTTACATTCTCACGGCCTTTCAGATCGCCATTATGTTTCAACCGGTCTGTGGTTACGTCCTGGATGTGCTCGGATTGCGCATCGGCCTCGCTATCTTTGCCACTGGCTGGTCAATTGCAAATATGGCCCACGGGCTCGCACATAACTGGCATGTACTGGCAGTGTTGCGCGGGTTCATGGGATTCAATGAAGGTTCTGCGAATCCTGCAGGTATGAAGGCAACTGCGGAATGGTTTCCTGCGAAAGAACGTGGAATCGCCGGAGGGCTATACAACATCGGAGCCTCGTTTGGTTCCATGCTGGCGCCTCCGCTCGTCGTTTGGGCCATGCTTGCCTACAACTGGCAGATGGCATTTGTGTTCACTGGTGCACTGGGCCTGGTTTGGGTCGCGCTATGGCTGATAATCTATCGGTCACCTAGTGAACATCCCGCATTAAGCGAACGCGAACGCCAACACATAGCCAGCGGCCAGGAAGCATTTCTCGGAGACGACGGGAAGCGACCATCAATCTGGCAAATCGCTCGCCGGCGAAATTTCTGGGGCATTGCGATTCCGCGCTTTCTCGCCGACCCAACCTGGGGAACGTTGCAGTTTTGGTTGCCACTTTATCTAACGACAGTTCGCCATTTTGACTTGAAGCAAATCGCCATGACTGCATGGCTCCCGTTTCTAGCCGCCGATCTTGGATGCTTTTGTGGGCCCACGATAGCGGCACTGCTACAGAAGTATTTTGGTTTCAGCCTGATTAATGCTCGCCGCACCGCCTTTACAGCAGGCGCATTAATGATGACCGGAGTTGCCTTCGCGGGATTTGTAAGTAATCCCTACGCAGCGATCGCGCTTATTAGCTTTGCTGGTTTTGCCCACCAAACGCTCTCGGTAACGGTGATCACGATGTCGTCGGATCTATTCAAGCGAAGTGAAGTGGCAACAGTAGCTGGTATGGCGGGGACATTTGGCAATGCGGGCCTCTTGCTGTTCTCGTTAATGATAGGGGCGCTGGTTTCAAAGATCGGGTATGCCCCGTTCTTTGTTGCACTTGCTGCACTCGACATACTCGGTGCAATTGTTCTGTGGTCGATTGTGCGGCCACCAGATTGGAAGAACGCCTAAAAACCTCTGTCCTATAGGTCGTATAGGTCCTATTAAAAGTCAGAAAAAAGACAATCGATGACCAAGATCACAAATCCGATTCTCCGAGGGTTCAATCCAGATCCGTCGATCATTCGCGTGGGCGACGATTACTACATTGCCACGTCAACCTTTGAATGGTACCCGGGCGTTCAGATACATCATTCACGCGATCTTGTTAATTGGCGCTTGCTAACCAGACCACTGAATCGCGCGAAGCAACTAAATATGCTGGGCGATCCTGATTCCTGTGGTGTTTGGGCGCCTTGCCTAACCTTTGCTGACGGCCTTTTCTACCTGGTCTATACGGACGTGAAACGTTACGGCCGCACGTCCCAGCCTGGAAGCGCCGGTGCTTCATTGCGCGACTTCCACAACTATGTAGTTACGAGTAGCCGAATCGATGGCGAGTGGTCCGACCCAGTCTACTTAAACAGCAGTGGTTTTGATCCTTCGCTGTTCCATGATGATGATGGTCGCAAGTATCTAGTCAATATGCTTTGGGACTTTCGCCCCAATTACAATCGCTTCGCAGGTATCCAACTACAAGAGTACTCGCCAAGCGAACACAAACTTGTCGGCGAACGCGAAGTGATCTTCAAAGGTACAGCCATCGGCTTTACTGAAGCTCCGCACATTTACAAAAGAAATGGCTACTACTATTTGCTAACTGCTGAGGGCGGCACGCAGTGGGGACACGCGGTTACGCTGGCACGCGCAAGAAATATTAATGGTCCCTACGAACTTCATCCTGACACCTACGTTCTTACATCTCGCAATCGACCCGACGCTCCGCTCCAACGCGCCGGGCATGCCGACATTGTCGACACACAAGCTGGCGACACTTACATGGTTTACCTATGTGGTCGTCCGCTCCGTAATCGCGGCCGTTGTACTCTTGGACGAGAAACTGCGATTCAGAGAATGAGATGGAATGAAGATGACTGGCTGGTAACTGTAAACGGCGACCCAATTCCCACACTCGAAGAGGAGGCGCCGGTGCTTCCGGCCCATCCCTTCCCTCCTGGACCAACCAGGGATGACTTCGACAGCTCGCAGTTGTCCATCGACTTCCAATGGTTGCGTACGCCGTGGCCGGGTGAACTGTTTAGTCTTACGGAGCGTCCTGGGCATCTCCGTCTATTTGGGCGGGAATCCATCGGTAGTTTCTTTCGCCAAAGCCTTGTCGCCCGCAGGCAACAATCGCACTGCTACACGGCGATTACTTCAATTCAATTCACCCCGCAAGACTTTCAACAAACCGCGGGACT